>NZ_AHJG01000192.1:0-969 GCF_000241145.1 Candidatus Nitrosarchaeum limnium BG20
GAGAGAAGAAGTAACTGGAGAAGTAGAAAGAAGAGTGGTGTCACAAATGTTATCATTGATGGATGGGTTAGAAGCTAGAGGAAAAGTTATTGTCATTGCAGCAACTAACAGACCAAATGCAATAGATCCTGCACTTAGAAGACCAGGTAGATTTGATAGAGAAATTGAAATCAAAGTTCCAGACAAAAAAGGTAGAAAAGACATTCTTGCTATTCATAGTAGAAACATGCCATTATCAGATGATGTAAATGTTGAAAAAATTTCCAGTGTTAGTCATGGATATGTTGGGGCAGATTTAGAATATCTTTGTAAAGAGGCTGCGATGAAATGTTTGAGAAGATTACTTCCTGAGTTAAACATGGAAGAGGAGAAGCTCCCTCCAGAAACTTTGGATAAATTAATTGTGAATAATGAAGATTTCCAAAAAGCATTGATTGAAGTTACACCATCTGGAATGAGGGAAGTATTCATTGAAAATCCAGATGTTAAATGGGAAGAAGTTGGAGGTTTGGAAGATGTAAAGCGTGAACTTCAAGAGGCAGTTGAATGGCCAATGAAGTATCCAGGATTGTATGATAAACTAGGACATAAGATGCCAAGAGGTATTTTACTACACGGTCCAAGTGGTACTGGTAAAACATTGTTAGCTAAAGCAGTTGCAACTCAAAGTGAAGCAAATTTTGTTTCTGTAAGAGGACCTGAACTATTATCAAAATGGGTTGGAGAATCAGAAAGAGGAATTAGAGAAATTTTTAGAAGAGCAAGACAAGCTTCTCCATGTGTAGTGTTCTTTGATGAAATTGATTCAATTGCACCAATAAGAGGAGCAGGTGGAGAAACAGCTGTTACAGAAAGAGTAGTAAGTCAACTGCTTACAGAATTAGATGGTATGGAAAATATGCACGGTGTTGTTGTTTTAGCAGCTACAAACAGACCAGATATGATTGATCCAGCATTACTAAGACCAGG
>NZ_AHJG01000191.1:0-5138 GCF_000241145.1 Candidatus Nitrosarchaeum limnium BG20
CAGATTTGATAAAATCATTCAGATACCATTACCAGATAAAGAAAGTAGAAAGATGATTTTGAAAATTAATGCAGAAAAAATACCAATAAATGATGATCCAAATGATCCACAACGAGTAGATATTGATAAAATTGCTGAATTAACAGATGGGTTAAGTGGTGCAGATACCGCTGCAATTGCAAACACTGCAGTATCACTAGTTATTCACGAGTTCTTAGATGCACATCCAGATGTTAAAGACATTGAGAAAAGTTCTACAGATGCCAAAGTAACTATGAAGCACTTTGAAGCAGCAGTAAAGAAAGTAAGAGAACAAAAGAACCTCAAGATAGGCGAAAAACTAGTGGCATCTTATTACAGGTAGTTTTTATTAAATAGACATACCAACTCTCGTAAATGTCAGAATTTAGAGGATATACAGGTAAGTCATTAGAATTTTTAAAAACAAATAAAATCAACGTTGGCGATTCAGTCAAAATTCTTTCAGATTTAACATATTTGGGGATAATTATGCCAAGATATGAGCACAATGATGATAAACATCTTGTTCTGAAATTAAAGAGTGGATACAATGTTGGATTAGAGATTGAGACCATTAAAAAAATAGAGAAAATACAAAGTCCTGAAAAAATAATGGAAAAAAAAGAAAGAGTTGAAAAAAATCCAAACCTACCAAAAATTCTCTTATTATCAACTGGCGGTACAATTGCAAGTAAAGTAGATTACAGAACTGGTGCAGTGACTCCAGTTTTAACTGCTGAGGAACTTAATTCATCAGTTCCTGAACTTGCAAAAATTGCCAATGTTGATGCAGTGGTATTATTTTCAGAATATTCAGAAAACATAATGCCAGAGCATTGGTTGAAAATTGCAGATAAATTAAAAGATTATTCAACTTCAGATTATTCTGGAATTATTATTGCACATGGAACAGATACAATGCATTACACATCATCATTTCTATCATTTGCACTAGCGGGATTTCCTATTCCTATTGCACTTGTAGGTTCACAAAGATCTTCAGATCGTGCATCTTCAGATGCAGCATTGAATTTGATTGGGGCTATAAAATTTCTTGTTGCTTGTAAAACAAATGGTGTGTATATTGTAATGCATCAGGATGAAAACGATGAAACAATAGCATGTCATTTAGGAACAAGAGTAAGAAAAAACCATACTAGTAAAAGAGGGGCATTTCAGACAATTGGAGATAATCCAGCATTTATTGTTTTAAATGATCAAGTTATTAGAAATTCAAAAGATGATTTTTTCAAAGTTAAAGAGTTTCAGCCAAAAATAAATCTAAATACCAAAGTTGCACTAGTGAAATATCATCCAGGATATGATCCAAGTATTTTGGAAAAAATCATTGAGATGAATTACAGGGGAATAATTTTTGAAGGTACTGGTTTAGGACACATTGGAAAAACAATGTATGAAAATGTAAAGAGAGCTAACGAGAAAGGAATTTTCTTAGGCATGACATCACAGTGCATTGACGGTAGAGTAAGCATGACAGTATATGAAAGTGGTCGAGATTTACTCAATTTAGGAATAATTCCATTGGAGAACATGATTCCAGAGGTAGCACTTGTCAAGGCGATGTGGGTTTTAGGAAATTCAAAAAAAGTTGAAGATGTAAAATACATGATGCTTCAAAATATTGCTTCTGAAATATCTAAGTAAAATGGTGATATGAATGTCTGAATTTTTTATTGAAAATATTGGTTTAAAGGTTGGTCTTGAAATACATCAGCAGTTATCTACTAACAAAAAATTATTCTGTAATTGTAGACCGTTTGAATCTGATGAATATACTATAAAATTTCAAAGAAGATTAAGAGCTGTAAAAAGTGAATTAGGAGAATACGATCCAGCTGCATTATTTGAGAGATCCAAGTTTAAAACAATGATGTATTATGCGAATCAAGAAAGCAGTTGTTTAGTAGAACAAGATGAAGAACCACCTCATCAATTAGACGGTAATGCAAAAAATCTTGTTTTGATAATTTCATCAGCACTCAAATCAAATATTTTTAGCGAAATTTACCCCATGAGAAAAACAGTGATTGATGGCTCAAACACTACGGGTTTTCAGAGAACAATGTTAGTTTCTCAAGGAGGGTATATTGAGGTAGACGGTGAAAAGATTGGTGTTCAGTCGATTTGTTTGGAAGAAGATGCAGCAAGATTACTTGGAGACAAGGGAGACATAAGAGAATACAGTTTGGATAGACTTGGAGTCCCATTAATTGAAATTGCATTAGAACCAGTTGAAGGAGATTCAAAAAAAATTAAAAAAATCGCTTTATCTCTTGGAAGACTGTTACGAAGTACAAAAAAAGTCACTCGTGGAATTGGCTCAATTCGACAAGACGTCAATGTTTCAATCAGAGATGGTGGAGGAGTAGTAGAAGTAAAAGGAGTACAACAACTAGATCAATTAGAGAAAGTAGTAGAATTTGAGGCTAAAAGACAACATGGTCTTGTAAAAATTGCAGAGAAATTACAAAATTCTAGTTTTGATAAAATTTCAAGAGAGACAGATATTTTTGATATAACAAATGACTTTAAGATTTGTCAATCAAAAATTATCCAAAAAGCGATAAAAGATGAATCAATAATCAAGGCAATTAGAATTAGAAATTTTGCCGGCATGTTTGGTTATTCACCACATGAAGGAATAAGATTGGGGAAGGAGATAGGCCAACTTGTAAAATTTTATGGGATTGGAGGAGTTTTTCATTCAGATGAATTACCAAACTATGGTATAGAAGAAAGTGATGTAGTAATTGTTAAAAAAATATTAGAAACAAATGAGAATGATGCATTTTTAATAATTGCAGCACCATTAGAAAAAATTGATTTTGCTATTGAATCCATAATTAATAGAATTAGTCAAGCAAAAAACGGAGTTCCTGCGGAAACAAGGTTAGCAACCCAAACTGGCGAAACTACATTTCTCAGACCCAGACCAGGGGCATCAAGAATGTATCCTGAAACAGATATTCCACCAATCATTGTAACAAATAAAGAATTACTTGATTCAAAAAATAATATACCAAAATCATGGGATGAATCAATAAGAGAATTACAAAAAAAATATAATTTGAATTTACAATTAGCTGAACAAATTTTTGACTCACAATATTTAGAAATTTTTGAAAAAATTTGTGAAAAGACATCAACCACACCAACTTTTGTAGCATCTATTCTTTGTTCTAGCATTACAAGTTTAGAAAGAAATGGGTTAAATTCTCAATTATTAAAAAACGAAGAAATTTCTAAAACTTTTGAATTTTTAGAGGATAAAAAAATTACTAAAGAATCAATTGAAATCATATTTGAAAATGTCATGTCTGGAAAATCAAAAACTATTGAACAGGCAATAAAAAACACGTCGATTGAAACCCTAAGCAAAGAAGAATTTGAAAAAATCATCGAAAGTATTGTTAAAAATAATAAAGAAATCATTCAAAATCAAAAAGAACGCTCAGTTAGCCCTTTGATGGGAATTGCTATGAAAGAACTTAGAGGAAAAGTATCAGGTGAAATGGTAAACAATACGTTATTAGAAAAGATTAAGAAATTTCTAGAAAATAATTGATGATTATGTGCGGGAAGTGGGATTTGAACCCACGAACTCCTAGAAGATAAGGATCTGAACCTTACGCCTTTGACCGGGCTGGGCGACTCCCGCGATCTAAATTTTGAAATCTAGAATAAGTTTCTTTATTATACTGTTTTACTTAAAATACAATAAATCAACTAGTATAGAAATGGAGTTTAGAGAAATTTACTGTAGTAATTGTAAAAAGGTTTTAGGAAATTATAATATTAAATTTTATAATGAGGATAAAATTGGTGAGATAATTAACACATATCATATTTCACATATACGAAGTGGTCATCAAGTTACAGTAAAAAAATTGATCAAAAAATCATAATTAAAATTTTAGTGTTTCAACGGCTTCAGAC
Organism: Candidatus Nitrosarchaeum limnium BG20; assembly: GCF_000241145.1. Classification (NCBI taxonomy): domain Archaea; kingdom Thermoproteati; phylum Nitrososphaerota; class Nitrososphaeria; order Nitrosopumilales; family Nitrosopumilaceae; genus Nitrosarchaeum; species Candidatus Nitrosarchaeum limnium. The sequence continues at coordinate 3,979 of NZ_AHJG01000191.1, forward strand.
AAAGTAGAAATTCTTTGAATGTTTGGATCTGAAATGTGTTGATTCCATGGTTGTGAGTAAAGAAGTATCTTTTTTTTATGTTGTAAGAATTTTATCGCATTTAATGGAGAGTCATCAATAAAAACATCATAATCCAGATCTGCTTTCATAGTACCATCAATTACTGAAACATAATTTTGATAAGATATATCGTGTAGTTTAAGCCAATTTTTTACAAAAGAATCAGTTGAAAGTTCTCTAGCTGTTACAATATCAACTTGTCCAAGATTTGAAAGATTTTGTGTAATAACAGATAGATTATTTTCTGTGGGAGGGATAGAATTCCAGTCTTTCCAACAAAAGGTTAATTCTTCATAAAAGTCGAATCTATTAATTTTAAATTTTTTCCAAAAATCCCAATTAGTAATATCATTTTTGGAGATGTTTGATCTGATTTTATTATTGTAAATTAGCCATGATTCAATTACATCAGCTAGCACACCATCAACATCTAAAGCAATTTTCAATAGTATTACCTACTACTCTTTAGACTTTTCAAATTCTTCTAAAAGATTTTTTTGATGTTTATTGAGTTTTTTAGGAATAGTAACGACGATTCTAACGAATTGATCTCCCCTATTTTTAGAATTCATTCGTGGTACACCTTTGCCTTTTAATTTTATTATTGTATTAGGCTGACTTCCTGATTCAACCTTTATTTTTTCAGTTCCATCTAATGTGGGTACTATAATTTCACGACCTAAAGCTGCATCAACCATAGATACGTCTTGATCATAAAAGATATCCATTCCATCTCTCTTGAATTTAGGGTGAGGTTGAACCCTAATTCTAACAATTAGATCACCATTAATTCCTCCCGGCATTTCATTTCCTTCTTCTGGTACTGTATAATCACCAGTTTCTACACCACTTGGAATATCAAACGATATTTTTTTGGTTCCTTTTTTCTTTCCGTTTCCTTTACACTCACTACATGGTGTTTGTATGATTGAGCCTTCTCCCCTACATGCCGAACATGGTTCTACTGTAACAAAAGAAGCAAATCCCATGCTTCTACTTTTACGAACTTGACCTTGACCATTACATGTTGAACATGTATTCTTGTTTGTACCAGGTTTACATCCAGAACCGTGACATATTTCACATAGAATTTCTTTTTG
>NZ_AHJG01000190.1:0-3933 GCF_000241145.1 Candidatus Nitrosarchaeum limnium BG20
TTCAAAATAAAATTTTAGTTAAAAAATCATGTCAATAGATAAGCATCATCATTTTTTCCAAAAGGTCCCTGATGATCACTCAAACAACAAGAACATTGTTTTGAATAGCATTCTGACACTGTTTCATGACCACACGAGCCACAATGGCAGAAAGGATCACTAGTCATGATTACGCTAAATCAAAGTAGGTTAAAAACAGGAGGTAAAAAATCATCATAGAAAATGACAAGTGAACAATGCAAAATATTAGAAATCATACTTACAATTGCAGTAGTTTTTTCTACCATCATTTGTAAATTATGTATTCTAGTAGTACCAATACCAGTTTTTTCAGATAATTTTACAGCATCAAAATCCAGAAGATCTTTTGCAATCATCAAATCAATGCCGTAAAAAATTCCCAATTCTTTTGAAGTCAGATTTAAAATAGTAATAGGATATAATTTATTTTCTTCAATTATTTTTTCTAGACTTTTTTCTGACGGATATCTCCAAGAGAAAACCTGTTGTCCTATACAATTTGAATATTTTTTGGCGTTTTCTGATATTTTTGAATTACAAAAGATCATTTCACCAGAAAATCTAGGAGATAAATCTAAAAATCTGGCATGAGTGTAAAGTGCAACTTTAAGTCCAATATACGTACCTCGATAAGAATTATGCTTACATTCAATCATGAATTGTTTAGAAGAGGAAAGACCAATTAGATCAATTTCATGCAATGCACATTTACCTTTGATTTTTACTCTGATTCCAGAAACTTGTAAATCATAATACGGTAATAAATCAGCAATATAATTTTCAAATGCAAATCCAGCAGGGCCTAGTCTCATAATTGCTTCTTTGAGTTGATATCTTTGATGGAGTCCGACACCATCCTTTTCTTTAGAAATAGCTTGTAAAACTAATTTGTAAATATCACTAGTGCCCATATCACGATAAACATTTGATCTCACTTTTTTTAAAATCCGTTGAGCAGTTTTTCTACTTGCTCCTGCTCTCATACAAGTACTCAAAATTTTATTTGGATTAAATTTTACTTTACGCCCATCCGATTTTAAAATAAAAAAATTCCTTGGAGCCATGCATTAGATATTCGGACATGTAAATTAAAATTTTCATAACACCCATAAGTAAAAAAAGGACAAATGAGTTTCAAAGATGGATTTAACAGATGACTTTTTAATATTGAATTGAAATTATCTTGATTATGGATAGAATAAAATTAATTTCAGGATATGATGAAAAAAGAGTTAGAGAAACTCTGAATTTATTACTTAGAGATAGAAAAAATGAATTTCAAGAATTGGCAGATAATGTAAAAATCCCAAAAACGTCTGAAGATTGGGAAATAATCATTCTGAAATTCTGTCTGGATTTTGAAGAATGTTTTAAAACTTGGACTGATAGTAAAGAGCCAGATGCTCTAAAAAATGCAAAATGCATGACGATTATGAGGGCAATTGCAAAAGGCAAAAATAACATATCAGATGTTTTTCACATCGAAAATATTGCATATACGATCTGCAAAGAATTTCATGAGACATACAAAAAAGCGACATAGTGAATCAATAACTTAAATTAATGAAAAATCAAGGGCTCACATTATGATGTCTGCAAATACTGGTGCAACCATACTTGAAAACAAAGACGAGTCACCAAAAATGCCAGACAAAAAGAAAACGAAATTTGATATTGTAATTATTGGTGCAGGTCCTTCAGGATACACAGCTGGAATTTACAGTTCTCGTGCAGGATATGACACACTCATTTTATCAGGAATACTACCGGGGGGTCAATTAGTGAACACTACAGAAGTTGAGAATTATCCAGGTTTTGAGAAAGGAATCATGGGTCCGGACTTGATGATAGAGATGCGAAAGCAAACACAAAGAATGGGAACTACCATAATTGATGATGAAGTGGTAGATGTAGATTTTAGACACAAGCCATTCAAAGTACTAACAGCTTCAGAAGAATACGAAGGGAGAGCAGTGATTATTGCGACAGGTGCAAATCCTAGAAAACTAGGATTAGCAGGAGAACAAACATTTGCAGGAAAAGGTGTTTCATATTGTGCTACATGTGATGGACCATTTTTTAGAAATCAAGAATTGATAGTTGTTGGAGGTGGAGATTCAGCAATTGAAGAAGCAACATTTCTTACTAAATTTGCAACTACCGTACATCTGGTACATAGAAGAGAATCATTGCGTGCAAGTAAAATAATGCAAGATAGAGCAGAAAAAAACAACAAAATAAAATTCCATTGGAATTCAGCAGTGATAGACATTAAAGGTGATCAAAAAATGCAGCAAGCAGTATTAAAAAACATCAAAACAGGTGAAGAAAAAACATTGAATGTAGGAGGTCTTTTTGTTGCAATAGGACATGAACCAAACACCAAATTATTCAAAAACCAAATCGATTTAGATAATGAAGGATACATTATTTTAAAAAATAAAACCCATACCAACATTGAAGGCGTATTTGCTGCAGGAGATGTACATGATCGAAATTACAGACAAGCAATCACTGCCGCGGGGTTTGGATGTATGGCTGCAATAGATGTAGACAAGTATCTTACAGATAGTTCTGAAAAATAATCAGATTTGAGAAAAACTGTTTGTTTAATGTAGACACAGAATCATAATAATACAATTTAGAGCATAGCAAATTATGGCAAAAAGTTTCAAATGCTCAGATATTGGAATGAAGTGCGACTGGACAACTAGAGCATTTAACATGGTTGATTTGATGAGTAAAATAGCAAGACATGTAGATGAAAAACATAACATTTCATCTTTATCAAATGATCTAAAACTGAAAATAGATAGAGTAACAAAAGAAGAACTGGTAAGATAACAATCAGACAGTTCTTGATTTTTAGTTTGTGCAAATGCGCAAACTAATTTTTATGAATTCTAATGTTCATCACATCGTATGAAAATATTGCACATTGATGATTCACCTGAGATAAGCAAAGTATTTTCAGATGTACTTAAGACCAAAAATCATGATTTTGAGAGTATCACCGATGGAAAGGTGGGATTGGGGATGGTATTAAAAAATCAATATGATTTGATATTACTTGATATGTGTATGCCAAACTATAATGGGATTGATTTTCTATTGGATTTAAAAAAAGAAAAATCATCGGAAATACAAAAAACAGTTATTGTAAGCTCACTTGAACTAGACGAACATCAAACTGAGTTTTTAACAAAATTAGGAGTTAAAGCAATAAAACAAAACCAATATCGGTTCAAAATCTTTTAGATCAGACTGAACTTAAAATCATAAATTAATTCTACCGATAATTCCTAATTAACCAATTAATTTATAGAATAACAGATGAAAAACGCTCAATGCAAAAAATGTTTGAGAAAATTTAATGAGAAAGACATCTATACGATTCAACAGTTTCAGTATAGGAAAAAACCTCCATATGATTGGACCAGAGAATTTTTTAAAACATTAGAAATTGGAGAGTGGGATTCATTTTGCGAAAATTGTATTATGGAATATTCAAAAATATCAACTGAAGCATGGAGAAACGATTAAGAGAGTAGAATCTAAACTCTTTATTATAGAAATACTCACAGATATTATGACTGATGAACTAGGTAAATTACAAAAAACAGTCAAAGAATATAGTGATAATTTAGCAAGATTAGGCAAAGAGATTGCTGAGATTAAATTTAATTATAAAATAATAGAAAACACTACTGAGAAATATTGGGAAGATAAGATTGTAGAGTTTAAAAAATACAACGAAAAAGCAACCGAGTATTACATTCAGGCACATTCATTGATGAATTTAATAGACAAAGAACAATCTAGGTCTTTTTTTATTAAGTATTAGCAAGCTGCGTCAATCAGGACTTAAATTATTAGCAGATATGGGAGAAATTAAAAAAAATCCATCAATAA
>NZ_AHJG01000189.1:0-3373 GCF_000241145.1 Candidatus Nitrosarchaeum limnium BG20
AATCCATAACAAGTTCCATTATCAGTATTTATTGCACTCTTAAACCATAAGGAGTCTGAAAAATTTTGTCCAGAAAAACCAAATTTTTCGGCACCTGTAGATTTACAAATACCGTCAACATCACATAAAATTAGATCATGGTATACTGAATATGAATTCAATATTTGATTAAGACGTTCATGAGAGTTTTTGTATTCGTCTTGTTCGTCTCTTACAAGCGAGTTTATCAATACATCGTCGGTTGCCCACCAACGAATATCAGCTGATCTTTCAAAGAGATTTCTTTCAACTATCTTAATATTGGTTAAAGCAAGATTTGCAAGACGGTTTCCTTTTATGCTGACCGATTTATTTTCAATTATTCTTGAAATTGTTTCAATCTCTTGAATTGTTTCACTTTTCATTTTATCAAGCACATTATCAGTTTTTGCACTTAATTCATCAATTGAATTTGAAACAACTAAGAATTTTTTACCTATATCACCCGTTCTATTAGCTTCAATTTTTGCAGTAATAGAAAGCATGTGTGTCCTTCCATTGATTGCTTTAATCGATTTTAGTGCACGATTAATTTCATTATTGATGGATAATGTTTTATCAACAACTTGTTTAAAAAAATCAGTTTCTTTCTTTTCTTCAGTTAATTGATACACGCATAAAATTATCAAAAGTGAAATTAAATCACTTGTTTGTTCAAATCTATCAAAATATCAATACAGGATTTATTGAAAAATAATCTCAAATAAAAAAAATTAGGCATATATGGAGATTTTAGATAATTATTTAATTTTTAAAATTAGAGTGCCAGCGGGGGGATTTGAACGCCCGACGGCCCGGTCTTCAGCCGAGTGCTCTCCCAGGCTGAGCTACGCTGGCACAACAAATTTGCTTTCGGTTGAGGAATTAAAAGTTGTCTTTATCTTACAAAATTAAGATAGTGTGGATTATGGACATATTCGAGCAAAATTATGATAGTATTGGAAATATATATGATAAACGTGAAGTAAGATAAAAAACCATTTTTGGCATAAGAGTCATTTCAAATTTTGGTTTTGATCAATTTAATTAGATTCAAATAGAATTTCTAGATTTGCCAAATTATATCTTTATGACCATTTCTTTTATTCAATACTCGTCCTAAAACAAAAAATAAATCAGATAATCTATTAACATATTGCATACAATAAGGGTTAATTTTTTCTTGTTCATTTAGTATCACCATACAAATTTCAGACCTTCTAATCACGGTTCTTGCATGATGAAGTTGAGATGCAACCAAATTTCCTCCAGGTAAAATAAAATTAGTTAGGGGAGATAATTCACTTTCAAATTTATCAATATTGTTTTCTATGTTAGTTATCATGCTCAATGTTACTCTATTTTTTTCATCTTTTAAATTAGGGTTTGAGAGATCGGAGCCTACAACAAATAATTCATTTTGAATCAAATTTAACAATTCTCGTATATCATCATTCAACTCATGGGATAACACTATTCCTAAAATTGCATTAGATTCATCAACCGCACCATAAGCACTAATTCTAGGATGTGATTTTGAAATTCTTAAATTCCCTTGAAGGCCTGTTGTACCATCATCTCCTGTCTTGGTATAAATTTTCAACAATGTATCAAAAATAGATTGAACTATTATGTTGTTCGAATTACTTATTACCATTTATTCTAAAATATTCATATTGATTAAAGGTATACATACGCAGGTAAATTTTAAATTTGAATATAAATACAAAACATCTAATAAAAATAATATGTTTTTTCAAGATTCTAAAACAGATAATCGAAAAGTATCAAATTGATTCTAAAGTTTTTAAACACTGCAATAAATCTAAAAGAGGTTCCACGTCAAGGTTGGATTGATAAATTATCAATAGAAAAACCAGAATCAGTCGCAGAACACGTATTTTCTATGGCTATTACAGGAATGATTTTTTCAGATTTAAAAAAATATAATACTGAAAAAATATTAAAAATCATTCTTTTACATGATTTATCAGAATCAATAATAGGAGACATAACTCCAGGACAAATCCCAATAAGTAAAAAAAGAAATTTAGAAAATAATGCAATGAAAAAAATACTAAGTGAATTACCAGAATCGCTTCAAAGTCAATACAATCGTCTCTGGGATGAATATATCCAAAACACATCATCAGAGGCAAGATTTGTGCATCAGTTAGATAAATTAGAAATGGCGCTACAAGCAAAATATTATTTAAATGAAGGACACCCTAAAGAAAGACTAGAGTCATTTTTTAATTCTGCTAAAAATGAAATCACAGATAAAAAATTATTAAAAATATTTAATGAAATAACTAATCATGGCTGAAAAGGATAAAGATGAATTAATTGAGGCGCAAAAACAAATCATAGGCATATTGTTTGAAGTCATAAAAAGATTGCAATCAAATAATGATTTAGATGAAGAATATTTTCAAATAATTTTATCAGACGATAAAACAAAAACCAAAAGAATTGACGAGATACTAAATGAGAGAAAAGAAAACACTATGATCGTTGGGAGACTATTAAAACAGCTAGAAATTTAATTTAATAGTCACTTATCTTGAATAATTTTTAATCTTGCTGTTTGCTCATGTTTATCCTGAATGTAATGTGAAAGATTTATCACTCTAATTCTACTATTTTTATTTTGCCAACTACCTTCATTTTCAAACCATGATTCAATATCATCAACGTCATATCTTTCACCTTTATCTAAAATCTCTTTGAAAATAGATTTTATAATTTCAATCTCTTCTTCTTTTAGTTTATTTTTATCTTCTACAACTGTTGTTATCTCATTTAATTTAATTATTACATTGTTTGTTAATGGCATGATTAAATCCAATCTAAATGGTATAACAATCTTGTGAAAAATCCAGCAAAATATCACAATTCAAGGCTAAATCTGGAAGTTACTAAAACTAGCTAAATAAAATTCATCATAATCGTATATTTTTTAACATCAGGTCTAAAAAATATTTTTTAGAGTAAAAATCAATGTTTATAAAAATAATCATAATTTCTGTAATACTTGGATTAGGCATAGCAATGTTTTCATTTCAAGAAAATAATGTTTTTACTGATGCATCAGGAAATTTAATTGAATCCGTTAAAGATAACATGCAAGGAATTGGATCTAAAACTGCAAAATCAGTTGAGGGGGGATTAGATTCTTCCTCAAAAATCCTAGATGATGGTCGTAATAAAATCAGTGATGGAATAAACAATGCAAAAGAATCATCCCAGAGTTTATTGAATGAAAAACTATCTCAGATAAATATTGGAAATGATGAATCTAAAAATATCATAAATGAAACTGAAAATAAAATACCTGGAATAATAACTAATCCAA
>NZ_AHJG01000188.1:0-915 GCF_000241145.1 Candidatus Nitrosarchaeum limnium BG20
CCTGTGTAAATGTGGTAGACTTAAGGCGTATAGACGAAAAAGAGGGATGATTCCTCATTTGAGTGTGCCTGAAACTAAACTAGTTCATCGAGAAGCAATGTTAAAAGCAAAAATGAATCATGTCTTTGATCAAAAACTTGGCAAAACAAATTGGGCCATTGAATCACGAGATAATGTGAAATGGATTACAATTTATCTCGAAAGAGACCTTTTGCTTCTATCTACTGAACGCTCATCAAATCATGACATGATAATCCAAAAAATACTCCCAATGCTCAATCTTGAGGAATACCGTGCAATTTAGAGTTTCATTGTTTCTTTTTTTCTTCAATACTTTTTTCTATTTCTTTAATACATTTGTGACATATCATTGATTTTTCAGACATACTACAAATGATTTCATTATTTTGAAATTCAGAATCATAAGTAATTCCTACAGCTAATTTGTTCCACCAAACTTCATAATCTAGCTTCTTTTTTCCACACACAAAACAATTCCCCATGTCTTTGTAAATTTTCTCAAAAAATAAACATTTATGCAAAATCTATAGTTTTTCTAAAACTGGATTAATCATAGTTTTGGACTAGTAATTGCACCTTGTGCTGCAGAGCCTACTAGTGTGGCATACTTTGCTAAAGCGCCTGTTGTATAGTTTGGTTTTGGTGGGCTCCAAAGATTTCTTCTTTTTTCTAATTCTTCAGGTGATACATGAAGATCAATTATGTTAGTTTCCGTATCTATGGTAATTTCGTCATCATTTTTTACCAATGCAATAGGTCCACCAACATATGCTTCAGGGGCTACATGTCCTACCATGAATCCCCGTGTACCTCCAGAAAACCTGCCGTCAGTTACCATGGCGACTTTTTTTCCTAATCCTTGACCCACTAGTGCTGCAGTCGTGGATAACATTT
>NZ_AHJG01000187.1:0-17043 GCF_000241145.1 Candidatus Nitrosarchaeum limnium BG20
TGATTATCAAACCAACCATAGAATACTTTGTCTTTTGCATCATCAACCGGTACTGGAACGCCCCAAGAGATATCACGTGTGATATCCCAATCGATAAGACCAGATTTAATCCAGTTTTGAACATATTTTTTTACATCTTTTTGTAGATTTTCGTTTTCATCTAACCATTTGTAAAGAGCATCACCAAAATTTTTTAGTTTAAAAAAGAAATGAGTTGTTTTTTCTTTGGTAGGTGTTTGTCCACAAATAGAACACTTGGGGTCAGAGATTTCTTCTGGAACACGTCCACAACTCTCACACAGATCAGAGTATTGATCAATAGCATTACAATAAGGACAGACACCTTTAACATATCTATCAGGAAGAAATTTTTTATCATTGTTACAATAAAACTGAATAATTTCTTTTTCGTAAATATGCCCAGCATTGTTTAGTTTTTTAAATACATCTTGAACAAAAGCAATGTTTTCTGAAGAACTTGTTTTGTAGAAAAAATCAAAATCAATTCCAAATGCAGTAAAATCATCATAATCACGTTTATTCCAATGTGCAACATATTCAGAAGGAGTCTTTCCTTCCTTTTCAGACTGTATCAGAATAGGAGTTCCAAAGTCATCAGATGCACAAAAATAGTAGGCTTCTACGCCTTTTAATTTTAGAAATCTTGTGGTAACATCAGCAGGTAAATATGTTGATGCAACATGCCCTAGATGGATTTCCCCATTTGCATAGGGTAGTGCGCTTGTAATGATTGCTTTGTTATTCATCAGTGATACTTTGAATCAGAATTGGAGTTAAGAAGTTTACCAACTTTGAGCATACTTTACTTGTTGTGGTGTGAGTTTATCTATTTTCACATCCATTGCTTTTAGAGCGTCAACTGCAACTTGTTTATCAATCTCTTCTGGAACATTGATAATTTTATTGCCAATTTTTGCATGATTTTTGAGAATATACAAAACAGATAAAATTTGATTAGAAAATGATTGCGCCATTACTTCTGGAGGGTGGCCTTCTGCTGCAACAAGATTTGCTAATCTTCCTTCACCAATAAGATAGACATACTTGCCATTTTTCAAAGTACATTCATCTAGATTTGGTCTAACTCGTCGTACAGATTTTGATTCCTTTAGTAAAAATTTACTATCAATTTCAACATCAAAGTGACCAACATTTCCCATTATAGCACCATTTTTCATTTGTAAAATGTGTTCTTTTCTAATTACACTAGTCATTCCAGTACATGTAATGAAAATATCACCTAATTTGCAAGCCTGTGCCATCGGCATTACTTCAAATCCATCCATGTGAGCTTCTAATGCCTTAACAGGATCAATCTCAGTTACAATTACTTTGGAACCCATTCCATGACATCTTGCTGCAACACCGCGTCCTACCCAACCGTAACCAACAACTACAACTCTCTTAGATGCCATAAGTAAATTCATTGCGCGTAAATATCCATCAATAGTACTTTGTCCAGTACCATATCGATTATCAAACATGTGTTTTGTATATGCTTCATTTACTAAAATTACAGGATAACGGAGTTTGCCTTGATTTTCAACTGCTCTTATTCTAGTTACACCTGCAGTTGTTTCTTCAGTTGCACCAAGTATTTTCATATTCTTGTATCTGTTATCAAAGTGTGCTTTTACATTCATGTCTGCTCCATCATCAGTCAAGATAGTTGGTTTATGATTCAACACTTGATCAATACACCAATCATACTCTTTTACAGATTGACCGTGCCATGCATAAACATGAATTCCTTGTGATGCCAAAAATGCAGCAATGTCATCTTGTGTTGTAAGTGGATTTCCTCCACAACATGCAACTGTTGCTCCAAGTTCTTTTGCACCCATTAAAAGAACAGATGTTTCCTTTGTTATATGCAGACAAAATCCCAAAGTGATTCCTTTAAGAGGTTTTGATTTTTTTAAACGGTTAATGGTATTATCTAAAATTTGCATATGAGATCGAGCCCATTCATAAGACAGTTTACCGTCTTGAACCAACTTCTTGCTCGTCTTTACCTTACTCAATGAATTTTGGCATCAGAAAGAGTATAAAATTCTATCATGCGAATCTAAATAAATGACAAAATTATAAAATCATCAATATGGCTTGGAAGAAAATTGCAGAAAAAACAGAGATTGCAGCTGGAAAAGGCAAGGCGTTTAAAATTGATGGAAAACAGGTTGCAATATTTAATCAGGACGGATATCATGCAATAGATGATCTTTGTGTTCATCAAGATGGCTCAATTGCACCAGGCAAACTAGAAGGAGATATTGTAGAATGCCCGCTGCACTTTTGGCATTATAATATCAAGACAGGAGAACTAAAAGACTATCTAAAAGATGTGAAATTGGCTACATATCCTGTAGAAGCTAGAAATGATGGAATTTACATAGACATTTAGATTTGTCTCATTCAATCGATAATTTTTAAATGATTACAAATTAGACATGATTGAACTTAAAAGGAATTGATTTTGATTTAATTCTGCCATAACTTTTATTCTTATGAATTATGAAAAGAATCTAATGAATCAAAAGATCATAGATGAAATCATTAATCAGGATTATACAAAGATCATAAATAAAATCGAAGAGTTTTTGGTACAACAACTTGAGAAAAGTAAATCAAATGGAGTGATTCTTGGTCTAAGTGGTGGCATAGACTCTGCGGTGGTAGCATACATTTGTAAGAGAATTCTCAAAGAGAAAACACTTGCAATAATAATGCCAGATACTCAAATTACACCAAGAACTGAAACAGAAGACGCAATGAAAATGATTTCACTTACAGGTTTAGAATACAAACTAGTCGACATCAAACCTATTGTAAATGAGTATTCAAACTATTTAGAACCAAATGAACGCGCGAAGGGAAATCTTAGGGCACGAATTAGAACAAATATCTTATACTATTATGCTAATATGAAAAACTACCTAGTACTAGGTTCAAGCGATAAAAGTGAGTATTTGATTGGATACTTTACAAAATATGGTGACGGAGCATCAGACATTGTTCCGATAATTTCATTATACAAATTACAAGTAAGAGAAATTGCCAAAGTTTTAGGCATACCGAAAAACATTATCGAAAAAAAGAGTAGCCCTCATCTATGGAAAGAACACGAGGCTGAAAAAGAGATAGGAGCACAATATGAGGAGATAGATTCTATACTTTATTGTATTTTTGAGAAAAAATTGTCTATTGAAAAAACAGCAGAAACATTACAAATTGAAAAACAATCTGTAGATAAAGTATACAAACTATATCTGGACAGCATGCACAAAAGAGAGATGCAACAAAGACCATTTGAAGATTAAAATGAAACTACAAGACACGTTAAGCGATTCAGAGCAACCATTAGATATTTCAAAAATGGTAAAAATCTACCTGTGTGGTGTAACAGTTTATGATGAATCACACATTGGTCATGCAAGAACAATAATTATTTTTGATGTACTAAGAAAATACCTAGAAAGTAAGGGAGTAGAGGTAAAGTTTATTCAGAATTTTACTGATGTAGACGATAAAATAATTAACCGTGCAAAATTAGAAAATACAACTGCTGAACAAATCAGTTCAAAATACATCGAAGGTTATTACAAAGATTTTGATGGACTGAACGTAAAACGAGCATCAAATTATCCAAAAGCTACTGAGCACATAAAGGATATTGAGAATTTCATTGAAAAACTGATTCAAAAAGATATTGCATATGTTTCAAAAAACGGAGTATATTTTTCAGTATCAAAGTTCTCTCAATATGGCAAGTTATCAAAAAAGAAGATAGATGAGCTACAATCTGGCGCAAGAATAGAAGTAGATGAAGCAAAAAAAGATCCACTAGACTTTGCGTTATGGAAATTCTCAGATGTAAAACCGGTTTGGGATAGTCCTTGGGGTAAAGGCAGGCCCGGGTGGCACATAGAATGCTCTGCCATGAGCATAAAATACCTTGGAGAAAATTTCGACATTCATGGTGGAGGTAGAGATCTAATATTTCCTCATCACGAAAATGAAATTGCACAGTCAGAATCTTTTACATCAAAACAATTTGCAAAAATCTGGATGCATGTAGGTATGGTCACAATTAACGGTGAGAAAATGTCAAAATCGCTTGGGAATATAAGAACGATAAAACATGTTTTGGAGAATTGGGGGCCAAACATCATCAGATTATTTTGTTTATCAGGGCATTATTCAAAACCTATAGACTATTCTGAAGAATTACTAAAAGAAAATCTAACAAAATGGCGTCAAGCTGAAATTTGTTACTATGAATTAATTCATGCAAACAATGAAAATCACAGTGAGATCAAATCAGTAATAGAAAAAATAAGCAAAGAATTTGATAGTGCATTAGAATCGGATTTGAACACACATTTAGCTTTATCAGCTTTTTTTAAACTTGTAAAAGAAGTCAACTATTTAGCAGCTGAAGAAAAATTAACTACAAACGATGCAAAAATAATCATTCCAGAATTTGAAAGAATGCTTAAAGTTTTAGGATTGGCAATACCAAAGATCACACTTGATGAAAAACAGGAAATTAACAATTTAATCAATTCAAGGGAACAATTAAGAAAAGAAAAAAAATTTCAAGATGCTGATAGAATTAGAGATAAACTTAATGAGATGAATATTGAATTAATTGATCATAAAGGTAAGACAATCTGGGTAAGAAAAGAAAAGATTAAAGCAGATCAATAGAGGTATCGAAAAAGTATCATTAACAATGAAAGACATGGGCATTAGAAGAATATCAAGAAAAGATCAGAACAAAAATATCTTCACATTTATACAAACAATCATACTTTTGAAATAGAAAGTTTAATTAAAATTTAGACTTTCTTGTAATGGCTGTAATTTAAAATGAAAAAAGTTAGATGAACGTGTATGTTTAATTCATACAAACTTATTGTTTTACATATATCTTAGGCATGAATGATATTGCAGACATCTAAAATTATTACAAAAATTCTAGAAATTAATCGCGTATTAGGTTTTAAAGAGTCATTTTTTATTTTAAACAGATATTCAAAGAATTTCACAAATGGGTGTTAAATTAATTGAAAATATCTCATAAATTAATTGTATCATATGTTTTAATTGGGATCATAGTTAGTACAGTTGCTTTTATTTCAATTGATTTTACAAAAAATACATTGGTAAAATCTGAAGGTGAAAAAACAATAAATTTTTCAAATGAAGTTGGAGGTAATCTCATTAACGATATTAAATATAGAGTTGATGAAATAAAGGAATTGAGTAAAAACCCAACAATAATTCAAGAAATTAAAAAGTCAAATTCTTTTTATGATTCTCTTCATGATATAAAATCAACAATAGAATCGAGAGATGAAATATGGAGAAATAATTTTTCTGAAGAGACAAATTTTATTAATGAAGTTATAAATAATCCGGCATCAGAGGCATTAAATCAAAAATTAAATTTCTATTTAAATGAACATGAAAACAAGATTTATGCTGAAATTTTTGTTACAAACTCTTATGGGGTAAACGTTGGGGAAACTGGAAAAACTTCAGATTATCTACAGAGTGACGAATCATGGTGGATAACAGCTAGGAATAATGGCATGCACATTAGTTCAATAAATTACGATCAAAGTTCAGGAGTGTATTCTTTAGATATTTCACAAAAAATTACAGACGATTCAGGTAATTTTATAGGAGTGATAAAAGCAGTGTATGATTCTAAAGAATTTTTGAACATACTAGTAAAAAGTAATGAGCATTTTGTTTCTGAAGATATTGATATTTATCTAATTGATGATAAAAAAAATATAATATACACAACATCAGACCATCCATTTTCAGCATTATTATTGGAAGGATTTACAAATAATGAATACGGGTTAATAGACAATGATTCAAGATTTGTATCAATCTCAGATAAAATAAAAATAAATTCAGATACTAACACGGGTTTAGCAATAGTAATTGAACAAGATCCTAAAAAGTTTTTTTCATCAATTAATTCCTTTATTTTCTTGATTTCAGTGTTATCTCTAGTTGTTACAATTGGAATAGTTTTACTAGGATTATTAATTTCAAGATCTATTGTTCTTCCCTTACGTGTATTATCAAAATCATCTGATGATTTGGCATCTGGAATTTTAGATCGCAGGATATCACTTGATACCGCCGATGAATTTGGCGAACTTGGAATTAAATTTGAGCGTATGCGTGTTCTATTAAAATCAAAAAACGAAGGACTTCAAGAGGAATTAAAAAAACGTTCCCAAAGACTACAAGATTATAAATCTGCAATAGACAAACACTCTCTAGTTTCAATTACGGATAAAAATGGGAATATCATATATGTTAATGAAAAATTTTGTGATGTTTCAAAATACAAAGCAGAGGAATTGATTGGCAAAAATCATCGAATTTTAAAATCTACTCATCACCCAAAAGAATTCTACAGTGGAATTTGGTCTGTAATCTCAAAAGGAGGGGTCTGGAGAGGGGACATTAAAAATATCGCAAAAGATGGTTCTCAATATTGGGTTAAAAGCATAATTGCGCCATTGTTAGACGATTATGGAGATATTGATGAATATATTGCCATCAGAACAGACATTACAGAACAGAAGAGAACTGAAGAACAGTTATCCACAGCGTTGGCCTCTCTTTCCCACAAGTCATCAGAATTAGAGAAAATAACAAATGCATTAGATGAATCGGCAATTGTAGCAATTACAGATAACCAAGGAAGGATTATTTCTGTAAATGACAAATTTTGTGAAATTTCAAAATATTCCAGAGAAGAGTTGATTGGGAAGAACCACAGATTGTTAAAATCAGAATTTCATTCTCATGAATTTTTCAAAAAACTTTGGGAGACAATATCTTCAGGAAAAGTATGGACTGGTGATATTAAGAATAAAGCAAAAGATGGAACTTATTATTGGGTTAAAACTTCGATAACACCTTTGTTGGGACACGACGGTAAACCGGAAAGGTACATTGCCATCAGAACAGACATTACAAAGCAGAAGAACACAGAAGAACAGTTATCCATATCTCTAGAAGAGAACAAAAAAGTTGACAAATTAAAAGAAGAGTTTATGACTATGATCTCACATGAATTAAAGACACCTCTTACACCAATAACACTTTGGGCAGGAGCTTTAAAGGATGAAAACATAATGGGCAAATTAAGTGAGGAGCAGCTTGAAGCAATAAACACTATTTCAAATGCGGCAGATGAGTTAACATGTCTAGTTGGAGATATTTTTGATTCATATAAACTAGATTTAAACCAGTTAAAATTCTCCCATAAAAAAATCGATGTTGATGAACTTATGAATAATGTGTATGAACAATCACAAAAAATATGTGAGAAAAAGGGAGTCATACTTGAAAATACATCGCAGAAAATGGACACTATGTATGGAGATGAAAAAAGAATCATTCAGATATTGAAAAACATGGTTAACAATTCAGTAGACTTTGTAAGTCCAAACGATGGGAAAATAATAATAAATGTTTCAGAAAAGGGTGACTCATTGATATTTTCTGTGCGTGATAACGGAATTGGAATATCAGAAGAAAATCAAAAACATGTCTTTAAAAAATTTTATCAGGTTGATACTTCAACCACAAGAGAACACGGTGGCTCAGGACTCGGTCTTTCAATTTGTCAAGGCTTAGTTATAGGTATGGGAGGAAATATTTGGTTTGAAAGTAAAATTGGAGAAGGAACTGTATTTTATTTTTCACTTCCAAAGAACAAACCACAGATAGAGTCTGAATTTCAAAAGGAATACCCAAATCCAAAAATTTCAATGCAGAATACACTAAATTAAAGATTCTAAAATTATAATAGAATTAGACAAACACATCATAGAAAAACTAGATTTGTATGATTTTTGATATAAAGGTTAGAATTAATGTAGATTCGATACTGTAGATTTGACATTATTCAATCCAGTTGTTTTCCCATTGTATAATGCATCAGAGACAGTTTTCATTAATATTATGTGGTTCATAGGTTTTGCAAGAAAAGAAATGGCACCAAGTTTGATCACGCGATTAATGTTTTCTTGGCTATCATCATAAGACGTAGTCACAATAATTTTTGTATTCTTGTCTTTTTTAATAATATATTTTAAAACATCAAATCCATCTACTTTAGGCATGTTCAGATCCAATAGAATCAAATCAGGCTCATACTGCTCATACATTTTTAGACCTTCAAGCCCATCTTTTGCAACATAAACACGAATCCATTTAGTAGTTCTTTTTATGACAAACTCACAAAACTCTCTAAATTTTTGGGCATCATCTATTATCAGAACTATTGGAAATTTTTTAGACACAGTTCATGTTTTGATTTAGTCAATTTATTTAATTGTTTAATTTTTTAATACAAACATCGAAGGAGATTTTAAAAATGTCAAATCAAGTTAGCGTGTTTAAAATGTGCACACATGGGAATATGACCAATCAAAGTACAGTCCAAATATGAGAATTTTACAAGTTGAAGATGCCCCAAAGATAACGGATGTTTTTTCAAAAATATTGACTATGAAAAAGCATGCATATAGTTATGAGCATGATCCCGAATTAGGGATAAAAAAAATTCAAAATGAAAATTTTGATTTAATTTTCCTGGATTTGACCATGCCTAAATTGAGTGGTTTTGACATACTCGAAGATTTAAAACAGAAAAATTTTGATACATCCAAGATAATTGTAATCACCGCATCCACTCTTTCTGATAAAGAACTGGACCAGCTAAAAGGATACAACATACATGAAATTATATTCAAACCTATTTCACTTCAAAAATTATTGAGTACAGTTGAAAATTTTTCAACTAAAACGATTCTAAATTAGTTCTACAGATGTCATCAACAAACTGTTTGTACATATTAAAAACACAATGTCAAATGAAGTATTTAACAGATAATCATGTAGTACTAAAATGTCAATAGATACAAAATTAAACAATGATTGTATCACATATAATGACAAGTTACAAGGGATTCACTTAGAACTTGAACTATTCAAAAGAACGAAGTTAACAGATAAGAGTATTATAGTAATTGAAAAAAGTCAAGTAATTTGTTTACAATTGACATCAATGTTAAAAAAAATTGGATTCAACAAAATTAAATTTTGCGAAAACACAGAGCAGGGACTACATATTTTTAAACAAATTCATGAAAATTACGAAGAAGCAATAATTTTTCTATCATTTATTTCAGATGATCCATCAATTATGAAAACTGTTTTATCGATACTGGATACAAATCCACACACTAAAATAATTTTATTAAAATCTCCTGAAGAAAACAATCTAACAAATAAAGCATTAGTGCAAGGAGCATACGATGTTTTAGAGATGCCTCTATCTATGCCAAAAATTACATCCATAATTGAAAAAATAAAACAGGAATATCCAGATGACAAAGAATATCAAACTCAAAGCATAATTCAAACATTATTATCTACAAGAAAAAATAGCAGTGTTTTAGAATTATCAGAACTAATAGGAACTAATTCTAAGGCAATAAAGGAATTTCTAGAGTTCTTAGAATCTAACAACAAAGCAAAAAATATTGGAAAAATAAAAATTATATCATGTACTAGTTGTAAATCAGTTTTAGTCGAACAACATTTTTTGTGTCCTAATTGTAATTTAGAGAAATTCTCACAAAAAGATTTGATTGAGCATTATTCTTGTGGCAATGTATCTTTAGAAAGTAAATATGAAAACGATATTTGTCCAAATTGTAAGAAAGAATTAACCGCTTTGGGTGTAGATTATAGAAAAATACAAGAATATTTTATTTGTGATGAATGTAATGAACAATTCGCAGAACCGAAATCAACATATTCGTGTAAAAAATGCAATACAGAATTTTCTTTAAACAAAGCAAAATTGATTGAAACTGAAAAGTTTTTGTTAATGAATGAATAAAAAATCAAAATTTGATACTAATTCAATTTCCTTACTAATATGCTCAATTCACTGAATCGATTGGAGTTAATTGAATTACAAAAATTATTACGATGGAGTCTAGGAAAATACAGATATTAAGTTAGGAAAACTAGTAGTTAGTCCAGTCTAATTAGTTGCATCTAATTTTCACATTGTTTAATAATTATTAAAAAGAAAATTATCCATGAATGCATGGAGCAAATTTTGGAATTGGTATGAAAATAAAATTTTAGGAAGCATAATAATAATTGCAATAATACAATTCATTCAGATTCCACATATGATTTGGAATGCAGATATGATGTTACAAGCAGGTGTGATATCAAGAGTACATCCAGCGATAGATTGGTTGTTGTATGGTGTGGATTTGATTGAAATTGTGTCAATTATCAATGTAGGAATGATAATGTTTAGCTTAATTAAAAAAAGAAGGGAAAAACAGGTCATAAACAGCACAAAACATGATTAGATTAACGCCAGTACAAATAGGAGAAGAGAAACAATCAAGCATGTCACTATTTTGTAAAAAATGTAACAGCAGAAGATTGCCAAAATGGGTTAAAGAGAAAAACGAGACAGACTGGCTCTGCGAAACTTGTGGAAATTATGTCGATAGTAAAAATAACATCGTAGGTCAATATACCAAATAATTACAAAATAGGCAAAAGGCGAGTTATTTTTTTGAAGCACTAACTAAAGATACAACATCTCTATCTCTTAGTTGATAATCTACAGGTAATCTTAGATTATATCTCAAATCTTTTCCATAAAGAAGTCCTTTAGTAAGATCAGTATGAATCTCTTTTGCGAGATCTGCAATGGTTGCTCCTGCTTTAAGCAATATCAAATCAGGCAGTATACGACCTTTTTTATCTGAAAGATTACTCTCATCAGCCACAGGGTAAATTGAATTCATCTTTAGAAGTTTGAATACTGCGACATTTATTGCAAATTGAACACCTGTTCTCATATATTCACCCATTATTCCTTTTTTTATGAAATCCAGTGCATTGATTTGTTTTTCATTAAGATCTTCAGATTTAATTATTTCAAATTGTTCAGAACCTGGAGAATATTTGATCAGTCCTTTTTGTTCAGCCCGCCTTAGACTGAATTCACTGTCACCACTAACAGGGATTACAATTGAATCATTATAACGTTCTCTTAGTCTAGCAAAATTTTTGTCTGCGCCTTCAACATCAATTTTATTTGCAACAATTAATGTCGGCTTTGAAATTTTTCTAAGATATGTTGCGAGTTTTTTTGTGTCAAACATATCAAGATTATCAAATTCTTTTTCTTCAAGACCAAGAGTAGTCAAGGCATCCTTTACATGTGTTTTATTGACACCTATGCCACGATACAAATCAGTAATGGCATCAATAATTCCAGAGCCATTTCGAATTAATTTTGAAACTTTATCTCGGTTTCCTTCCAAAATTTTATGATACCACATTGTTAGCTCCTCTTCAATGTCTGCAAAATCAGATATTGGATCACCACTTCCAACCTCGCTTATCTTACCAGAAGAATCTATTCCTCCAGATGCATCAACTACATGAAGTAGTGCATCAGATTGTGCCGCAATAGATAAGAATTGATTCCCCAAACCCTTACCTTTCCATGCATCTTTGATCAAACCAGGCAGATCAATCAGTTCAACTGGAATGTATCTCCAACCTTCAACGCATTTTGAATTATTTGGATTGTCTTGTATTTTGAATTCAGGATGAACGCATAACGTAATTGCATGTGCGATTCCAGAAACAGGTTTTTTAGTTGTAAATGGATAAGACGAAATCTCCTCAGAAGATAAGGTTGCAGCATTGTAAAAAGTAGTTTTTCCAGTATTTGTTTTACCTATTAACCCTAGTTTGATTGGCATGATTTTGTTGCACCTTAAGAATATTTATCTCTGCCTAGATTGAATCATGATTTTTTTCTCTAATTTTTTCAAGAGATTGGTGTAATTCTTTGATTGCCCACTCTATGTCATCTATATCTTTTTTTGATAGGTTGTTTTTCCATTTTTCTAGAACAGTATTAGCTATTTCAGAACAACTGTAAATAAGATTCCAGTAAGGGTGATGTTCTGCGGTTGCATATGCAAGCTCAGACATGTCATTTAATCCATTTTTAGCTCTTGCTAAAGCGGTTATATTTTCACCAAAAACTTTGACGATATTAAATTCTGGATCTTTTTCAACTTTTTAACGGAGTATTATTTTTCTCATGTTTACTTGCTAATTCAATTAAATCATTGTAAAAAGAATCAAAAGTCATACTTAGAAAAGTCTCTGATGTTCTGCTAGCATGCATCTATTAAATACAATTTTAATCCCATTTTTTCTTGCTAGTTCTTCGGCTTGTAAATTATGAATTCCCTCTTGTAGCCAAATAACTTTAGGTTTTTTCTTTATTGCCTCCTGTACTACTGGCAGTACAAGATCAGATGGTCTAAACACATCCAGTACATCAATATCTCCTTCAACATCTGAAATGGTATCATAGCATTTTTTGCCTAAAATTTCATCAGTGGTTGGATTAATTGGAACTATATCAAAACCATTTTCAGATAGATATTTTGGGACATAGTGTGCTGCCTTATAGTCATTTTTGGACATTCCAACTACTGCAACACGTTTTAGTGAAAGAATTTCTCGAATTTCATCATCCGTGTAAGAATCATGTTCCATTAATGTTCTAGATTAGTCGGGGAATATAATTTTTGAAAAAGAACGTTCCAACTAGTAAAAATCATATAAACATGATACAAATACAGTGAATCATAATTAGAAAAGCAGTGAATAAGTCAATTCTAGTTACAGGGGCAACAGGATTCATAGGTTCTAGATTAGTTAATTCATTGATAAAGAAAGATTATGATGTATCATCTTTAATTCGTAAAGGAAACAATGGGAATCAAAGGTCAAATATTATTTTTGGAGATTTAACAGATTCTACGCTAAACATTTCTAACATAGAATTTCAAAATGTTTTTCATTTGGCATCACATACACCTCTTGAGAGGAACAAAAAAATTTTAGAAAAAGTAAATGTAGAAGGAACAAAAAAATTATTTAATTGTATAAAAGATAAGACTAAATCATTTACATATATTTCAGGGCTTGGAGTATATGGGGAAACTTTAGACAAAATAGTAGATGAAACATTCCCACATGATCCAAATACAGATTTTGTAAAAATTAGATTAGAAGCTCAAAAATTTCTTGAAAAAAACTGTAAAGAATTGGGAATTAATTTTACAGTAGTGTACTTTGGTGATGTGTATGGTTCAGGAGGTTGGTTCTACGAGATGTTAGTAAAACGCCTTTTAAAAAATACTTTCAGAATGCCAAAGGGCGGAGAATATTACAAAGCATTCGTACATGTTGAAGATGCAGTAGGGAGCATGATATCGATTTTTGAAAAAAATCCATCAGGTGGAGAATACATCATAGCAGATAATTCATCTGTTAAATTCAAAGAATTTGTAGATTTTACCGCAGATAGTATTGGGCAAAACCATCCTGGAAGTATTCCTATGTTTATCGCAAAGGCGGTTCTTGGAGGAGATTTGATAAAACTACTAACCACATCAATGAAAGTATCAAACAAGAAAATATCACAAATATATGAATTCAAATTTCCATCATACCAGCAAGGTATACCAAACGTAATTTCAGAATTAAAAACAAATAATCTTCTGAATTAATCAATTGATAAATCAAAAATCGCAGAGTATTTTAATAATATTAAAAACTAGATTGTATGGAACCAACTCCAGATGAGCCAAAGGACGTAATTGTACTTGGAGCAATTAAAAAAGGAGCTAAGAAATTTGACAAAATACAAAAAATGGCTCAGATAGATCCAGAGGAACTTAATTCAATTCTTGAAAAGTTAGAAGAAAGAAAGCTAATAGAAGTTGAAGAAAAAAAGAGTTGGCTGGGTAAAAAAATCGAGATTAAGATTACTGAAAAAGGTTCAAAAGAAGTAGATGAGAGAATACATGAATTACAAGGAAAATGGGACCAAATGTCAATGTTATACAAAAGTGGAGATAAACAAAAATTAAAAGAATACATGGATGATAACAAATCAATCCTGCCCATGATGATGTTCTTTGGAATAATGGATATGATGATGTTCTCAATGATGTTTAGTATGATGGGTATGATGATGACAGATTATGTTCCAGCAGAAAGCATTCCAAGTGACATGGGTGGAGATGCTTCATCAGATGGGGGTTTTGATGGAGGCTCTGATGGTGGTGGATTTGACTTTGATGTTGGATTCTAAGTTAGATAGAGTCGATATTTTATACAAGATGTAAAAAACAAATAGAATTGATGTATAATTCGTACGACAGTCAAGGCTTAGTTAAAGTACTAACATTTCTAAAAGCACACAATACAGAATATCTCTCAGGTCAAGATTTGAGCGATGTGTTGAGAATCAGCAGAGTTGCAGTATGGAAACATATCAAAAAAAATAAGGGAGTTAGGTTACAAAATAGAATCAAAACAAAAGCTAGGATATCGACTAGAATCAAATACAGATGCATTATTACCTTGGGAGGTAACATCAGGATTAAAGACTAAGAAGTTTGGAAAGCGTGCATATTATTTTGAATCTATAGATTCAACACAGAATCAGGCAATGAAGATGGCATCAGATGTAGATGATGGAACAATAATAATTGCAGAAAAACAAACCAGTGGAAAGGGTAGATCTGGTAGAAAATGGGTTTCCCCAAAAGGAGGCATATGGTTTTCCATAATCATGCATCCAAAGTTTGACATATCAGCAATTACTTTATTTCCATTAGCTTCATCACTTGGATTATCATATGCAATAGAAAAAACACTTGGCATCAAATCAGAATTAAAGTGGCCAAATGACATAACAATCAAAGGAAAAAAAGTAGCAGGAATGTTAGTTGATGCATCAATAGAATCAAACAAGATTGAAAAATTAATCCTAGGGGTCGGAATCAATTTTAATGTAGATGTTAAACAAATTGAAAAAATTTTAAAAGACACAGAAAATTTTTACGGTGTTGCATCATTAAGTGAACAAAATAAATCAATTAGACCAATTTCATTGTTACAGTCATTTTTGATTGAGTTAGAGCAAGTCTATAATTTATTGAATTCAGGAGATTCTAAAAAAATTATCAGAGAATATACCAAAAGATCATCAACGATTGGTCAGAATATAGAATTAAACACTGACAATAGAAAGATCAAAGGGATTGCAATAAAAATTGATGATGATGGAGCATTGGTAGTATCAGAAAATAATAAAAACATACGAGTTACATCAGGGGACATCACGCATGTTTCAAAATAACTATAGTCGGAATTATTTTTTAGAGGGCTTTCTTTTAGAAATTTTCTTCTTTTTTGGCGTGGAAACTTTAGATTTTCCATCTGAAATCAATTTAGATTGTTCTTTTAATAGATTCTTGAGATCGTTTTGAATACCAAAAATAGTCTTGGTGATATCCTCTAATGAGTTTGAATATTGTTCATATGCAGATATTAGTTCAGATTGCTTTTCAGATACTTTGGTCAGATGCTCATTTGAGCGTAAAAGATTTGCAGATGTGATTAATTCAGGCATGTCTTGGATAGGGCCACCTAGTTGGTCTAGGTCCAATTTAATATCATAGATTTTTTTGCGTAGATCATTAATGACTTCGCCTAATCCCAATTCACTCATTCTAAAAAATGATATTTACTTATAGATTAAAGATTTGCTAAATGCAACAATTACAATTTAAAAATAAAAAAATGATAAAAAGGTAGTATCATTCATACAAAATAGAAATAAGATATAACCCAAATCGAGACGTTAATTTGTGATGAAATATGTTATTATGTGCATTCTTGTATTGTCGTTGAATATTATTCTAGTTCCAATTTTTGCTCAAACAGCAAATGATGTTCAAACCTTATTCAAACAGGCCAATCAAAATCTTTTGAATGGAAAATACAATGAAGCTATTTTAATTTATGATGATATTTTAGTAAAATTCCCAAATAACATATCTACGTTAAAAATGAAAGCGATTGCACTTAGTAATTTAGGAGAGCATGAAAAATCATTACTAGAATTCTTCAAAATCCTTCAATATCAACCAGATGATATTACTGCAATTACTGGAATGGGAGTTGGTTTTGGAAATTTAGGAGAGTATCAGGAGGCAAATCATTATTTTAATGAAGCAATAATGAAAAAACCAGACAGTGTTATAATTAAAAATTATAAAGAATTCACAGAAAAAGTAATTACAAAATATCCTTACGTTCCAACTAAAAAACCAATAGAATTAGAAAAACCAGCCAACATAATAATTCCAGATTGGGTTAAACCAATGGCAAAATGGTGGTCAGAAAGACAAATTGAAGATAAAGAATTCTCATCAGCGTTATTGTTTCTGATAGAAAATAAAATTATAGATATCCCAATTGTAGAAACGAAGTCAAATGAAGATACAATACCAGATTGGATTAGAAATAATGCATTATGGTGGTCAGAAGGTGCAATTAGCGATAAAGACTTTGTTGTAGGCATACAATACATGATGAAGAATGGAATTATAGGAATAGAAATTAAAAAATCACATGAAGATATTCAAAAAGAAAAAGAAGCAGAATTAAAGTTATTTGAGAAATACCTGCGGAATATTTCAAACAATATCATAGACGAAAAAAGATACATAGAATATCCAAATCCAAGTCAAGATGTAATAAAGAAATTTCTAAGAGATTATGTCAAATGGAATTTTGAAGGAGAGGTAAAAGTAGCATCAAATAGTTTCCCAAATCCAACATATGAAATTATAGATGATGAGTATGTTATACATTACAAAGTTTTTGTGAACGAACAACCATCGGGATTGCCATTAAATCATGTAAGTACATTACAAAATTCATTTTTGTTTTGGGAAAATCAAGAATTAAGCAGTAATGGGCATAAAGCCAAAGTTAAATTTGAAATCACCAATCAAAAAAGAGAAGCAAATGTTTGGGTCACATGGG
>NZ_AHJG01000186.1:0-26237 GCF_000241145.1 Candidatus Nitrosarchaeum limnium BG20
GATGAATTTTGTTTTCATGTTTTGATGTAAAATTATTTTACAGATAAGCATTGATTAAATTTGAATTTAATGAAAAGTCTTAAAAGAACAAATGTGCTTACCACTTTTTTTTGAATCTAGACTATGTACTAGCATGAGAAACATATGGTTTTTTATCTAGATTGATATTGTCGTTTTATGGAATATCAGATTCTCAAAAATCCCATGAGTTTATTGGAAGTCAATTTGAAAAAAGATGAATCCATCACTGCTGAAGCTGGTGCTTTGGTGTTTATGCAGGGCGATATCCAAATTGATACAAAGACACGCTCTGGAATTTTAAAGACACTCAAAGTTTCAATTTTAGGAAATGAGTCGTTTTTTGTAAACAAGTATACTGCAAAACATGATGGGTGTATTTTGGGATTAACTGGTCCTCCAGTTGGCGATATAATTGATATTCCAATTAATAGCAATGCTGGATTCATTGTACAGTCAGGCTCTTACATTGCCTCAACTCCTGATGTTGATATTGATACTAAGTGGCAAGGATTCACTAAAGGTATCTTTGGAAGTGAGCTATTCATGCTAAAAGCGACTGGAGATGGAACTGTATTTTGTAATGCATATGGTGGAATAATAAAAAAACAAATTTTATCTGGTGAGACATTTGTTTTAGATAATTATCATCTAGTTGCATTAAGTATCAATTCTGATTATGAGGTTACAAAATTTGGTGGTCTTAAAAACACCATACTTGGTGGAGAAGGTCTTGTTACAAAAATAACTGGACCTGCAACAGTATACCTTCAAACAAAGAACCTCAAAGAGTTAATTGATTTACTTGGAGTAAAACATAATCAGGAAACTCAGGGAAATAACTTTAACATTGCTGGATTTAGAGTTTGATTCAAACCAATCAGAGAATATCTGAAAAGCTTTTAATCTGTAGTAATGGCTTTTTTGGTTATGAATATAACTGAAAAGATACTCGCTCGTGCTTCAGGAAGACAGAAAGTTTCCCCTGACGATGTTGTTTTTGCTAAAGTTGACAAGGTTATGGTTCATGATGTGTCAGGTCCCGGCGTACTCAAAGTATTTGATAAATTAAAAAAACAAGGAATCAACGTTGATAAATTATGGGACCCATCCAAAGTTTGGGTTGCAGAAGATCACTTTGTTCCATCGGCTGACAAGGTATCTGCTGAAAATATTGTAAAGTTATCTAATTTTACTAAAAACTATGGAATTGCAAAACACTTCAAGTATGGCATGGGGCAATATGGAATTTGCCACACTCTTTCTCATGAAGAAGCATTGGTCTTGCCAGGCGAAGTTTATGTTGGTGGAGATTCTCACACCAATACAACTGGTGCATTAGGTTCTTTTGCTTGTGGGTTGGGTCACACTGATGTAGCTTATGTTTTACTAAATGGACAGATATGGTTCAAAGTACCAGAAACTTTGTACTTTAAGCTAAATGGAAAACTACCAGAACATGTAATGGCCAAGGACTTTATCCTAAAGATTATTGGTGATATTACTACTGAAGGTGGAGCTTACAAAGCAATGCAGTTTGGTGGAACTGGAATTAGTGAAATGTCCGTTGAAAGCAGATTGACAATGTGTAACATGACAACTGAAGCAGGAGCAAAGAACGGAATTGTTGAACCTGATCAAAAAGTAGTTGATTATCTTACTAGTAGAGGGGACTACTAACATTTCTCTAGTACATGGAGATAATGACGCAGAATATGAAAAAGTATACGAGTATGAAGGCTCTGAGATGGAACCTCTTGTGGCAAAACCATTTTCTCCAGAAAATATCTCTATAGTGCGCGAAGCACCATCAGTAGAGTTGGATAAATCATACATCGGTTCTTGCACTGGTGCAAAATACGAAGATTTGGTAGCAGCCGCTAAAATTCTCAAGGGAAGAAAAGTAAAGATTAGAACTGAAATCTTACCTGCTTCAATTTCTATTTACAAACGTGCAATGGAAAATGGACTACTAACAATATTTTTAGATGCAGGTGTTACTGTTGGTCCACCTACATGTGGAGCATGTTGCGGTGCTCACATGGGTGTGTTGGCAAAAGATGAAATCTGCATCAGTACTACAAATAGAAATTTCCCAGGAAGAATGGGACATGTAGATTCACAAACATATCTTTCATCACCACTAGTAGCAGCAGCTTCTGCAGTTACTGGAAAAATTACTGATCCGAGGGACTTGAAATGAAAGGAAACGTCATAAAATATGCTCGAGACAACATTGATACTGATGTAATTATTCCTGGTCAATATCTCAAAGTGCATGATTATGCTGAGCTTGCAACACATGCAATGGAAGGACTAGACCCTGACTTTCATTCCAAAGTTAAAGAAGGTGATTTTATTTTGTCTGGTAGGAATTTTGGCTGCGGTTCATCCCGTGAACATGCTCCAATTGCATTGTCTCATTCTGGAATAAAGGCAGTACTTGCATTATCATTTGCAAGAATCTTTTATAGAAATGCAGTTGATGGGGCATTTTTGCTTCCAATTGAAATTGATCAAGATGCATATTCTGATATTTCTGAAGGTGATCAAATTGATATTGATATCAAGACAAATCAAATCAATAATCTCACAAAAAACAAAACATACAAAATGAAACCATTCTCCGAAATCATTGGAAAAATAATAGAAGCTGGCGGTTTATTCAAGTACAAACCAGATTAGGATTAAAATGGGAAAAACACTTTTTGAAAAAATTTGGGATGCTCATATTGTTGTAGAAAAAGAAAACAGCCCTTCTCTTATCTACATAGACCGACATCTGGTGCATGAGGTTACATCGCCGCAAGCATTTGATGGCCTTCGTATGAATAACAGAAAAGTGAGAAGACCTGATCTGACTATTGCAACAATGGATCATAACGTTCCAACAAATAACAGAACGCTTCCTATATTGGATCAAACATCTGCAGTCCAAATACAAACACTAGAGAAAAACTGTAAGGATTTTGGAATTCAATTATTTGATATTCATAGCCCAAATCAAGGAATAGTTCACGTAATTGGACCTCAATTAGGAATTACATTACCTGGAACCACTATAGTTTGTGGTGACAGTCATACATCCACACATGGGGCATTTGGTGCATTAGCATTTGGTATTGGTACAAGTGAAGTAGAACACGTTTTAGCATCTCAAACTTTGTGGCTAGAAAAACCAAAACCTTTTGAAATAAGGGTAGAGGGAAAAAGAAAAAACCCTCACGCGGTTACTGCAAAAGACATCATACTATCTATTATCAAAAATATTGGAACTTCTGGGGGCAATGGAACTGTTATTGAATATACTGGCGATGGGATTTGTGATCTTTCAATGGAGCAAAGAATGACAATATGTAACATGTCAATTGAGGCAGGTGCACGTGCTGGATTAATTGCACCCGATGAAAAAACATTTGAGTATCTTCGAGGTAGAAAATATACTCCAAAAAATTATGAATCTCTAGTTGATTACTGGAGAGAGAATCTGAAAACTGACAGTGATGCAAAATTTGAAAAAAAATATACTCTACAAATTGACAATATTGCACCTCAAGTAAGCTGGGGCACTAATCCTGGAATGACTTGTGATGTTACTGAATCAGTTCCATCCCCTGAAGAATTTTCTAACGGTGATCAAAACCAAAAAAAGGGAGCAGAGAAAGCACTTGAATACATGGCACTCAAACCTGGAACTCTTATGACTGAAATAAAAATAGATAGAGTTTTCATTGGTTCTTGTACTAATGCAAGGCTTGAGGATCTTATTGAAGCATCCAAAGTTGTTAAAGGAAAAAAAGTCTCCTCACATGTCAAAGCAATGGTAGTCCCTGGTTCTCAAATGGTAAAAAAACAAGCAGAAGAATTGGGTCTTGATAAAATCTTTACAGATGCAAATTTTGAATGGAGAGATGCAGGTTGTAGTATGTGTCTTGGAATGAATCCCGATATATTATCACCTGGTGAGCGATGTGCAAGTACTTCAAATAGAAATTTTGAAGGAAGACAAGGAACTGGAGGAAGAACCCATTTGGTTAGTCCTGTAATGGCTGCAGCTGCGGCTATTGAAGGTCACTTTGTAGATGTAAGGGATATGGATTTGAATTAAGATGCAGTCATTTAAAAAAATCAAAACAATAGTCACTCCTTTTGATAAGGTAAATGTCGATACTGATCAAATTGTCCCAAAACAATTTCTAAAACTAGTTCAAAAATCTGGATTTGGACAATTTCTTTTCTATAACTGGAGATATGATGAACACGAAAATCTCAAGCCTGATTTTATTCTAAATGAGCCAAAATACAAAAATTCCAAAATTCTAGTTGCAGGAGATAATTTTGGATGTGGTTCCAGTAGAGAACATGCTGTATGGGCATTGCTAGATTACGGTTTTTCGGTAATCATATCAACGTCATTTGCAGATATCTTTTATAGTAACTGTTTCAAAAATGGTATCTTGCCAATTATTCTAGATGATAAGACAGTGGAGAAATTACAACAAGAAACAAGCGAGGTAGAAGTGGATCTACAAAACCAAACTATCAAAACAAGTTCTGAAACAATTCATTTTGATATTGATTCTCACAAGAAAAAAATTCTTTTGGAGGGGCTGGATGATATTGCACAAACCTTGATTTATGAAAAACAAATACTAAACTTTGAAAAGCAATCTAAAATCCCATCTGTTTTATAATCTTCTTTACAGTAGAATCATTTCTTTCTAAAATCATTGGAGATTCAGCATCAATCCAATCTCTATCCTCAATGTCAAAAGCACTAATCTTCCCTTCTTGTGATAACTGCTGTAAAATATCAAATGATAAGTTGATCTCCTTTTGTTTTGTTTTTGCTTTTATTTTTTTGATTATTTCTTTTCCTAAAATGTATACTCCAAGACATTCGGATAATTGCAGTTTCATTACTGGTTTTTCTCTAAACTCTTTGATTATTCCGTCTTCTACTACTGCAAACCCTGTCTCTTCTTTTCTTTTTGTTCTAGTTGCAATGCATGCTATGCTGTTTTTCTCTTTGAATGTTTTTCTCATCTTTTCCAAATCAATTGCACATAGGTTATCTACAAACCATAAAACAAATTCCGTGTCTTCTTTTAGCTTATCTTCAAGGTGTAATAGATCTCCACCTGTCCCACTTTGAGAGTCTTGTACAAATGTAATCTTTTTTCCATTCTTTGCGTTACTGTAGTAGTTTTTAATCTGACCCCCAAGTCCATTGTAATCTGAAACAATGATGATTTCTTTGATGAAACTAAACGAGTTGAGATATCTTACAATGTAATCAATTAATGGTATATCGTTAATTGGCGTCATTGCCTTTGGAAAATATTCAGTATATGGCTTACCTCTAGTTCCTTTGCCACCGGCTAAAATCACAGCCTTCAAAGCCTAACGGTATGATTTTTGCTTTCTTCTTCTTGCGCCAGGTCCGCCAAATTTCTTTGGCTCTTTTCTTCTGGCATCACCGCTAATCAAATACTTGTCAAAATCTGTGATTCTTTGTCTAAGGTCTTCTCTTGTTGATTTTGGGAATGGATGATCTTTTGGATCTTTTTTAGATTTTGTCCAACCTGTCAGTGCTCTTGAGATGCCAGTAGCTGCTGCACTGGCTTGCCCCATAAATCCTCCACCTCTAACTCTAACAGAAATATCTATTTTATCTCTCAAATCTCCGGTAATTTCTAATGGAGCTAACATAACTTCACGAGCTGTTTCTTGTGGAATCATTTCAATTGGAATGTTGTTTATTCTAATTTTTCCTTGTCCTTTTGTAATGTATACATGTGCACTAGATGTTTTTCTTGTTGCAAAATAGATTTCTGTCTTTGGTGTGGTCATTCTGTCCATCCTATTATTTTTGAAATTTCGCCAATTGTTGTATAGTTTGCAGGCGATTTTGTAATCTTTGCTTCTTTGAATTGAATTTTCTCAAATGCACTTAATTCTCTTGGGGAACCAATGTATGTTCGCAATCTTTTATGGGCCATTAATCCAGATGGTTTCTTCTTTGGTAACATTCCACGAACCATTCTCGTCATTATTGTATCTGGTCTTCTTGCATGTACTGGACCGTGTCTTGGATGAATTACACTGTTTACTTCTAAGAATTTTCTGTAATGATAAATTATGTTGTCTCGTGTTCCACTTAACATGATTTTCTCACAGTTTACAATTGAAACTCTGTTTCCATTTAATAATAATTTTGCAACCTTTGAACATAGTCTTCCAGCAATATGATCTGTTGCGTCAACTACTACTGGTTTGTCCATTGATACTGCTACTTCTTGACTAGCCAAGTAGTACCACTCCTTTCCCTGTTGGGTTTTTTTCTATCAAGTCAGAAAAACTAACTATCTTTCCACCTCTTTCTAAAACTTTAGCAGCTGCTGCATTTGAAATTGAAAATGAGCAAAGTGTAATTTTATGATTAATGTCTCCAGTTCCTAATACTTTACCTGGGAAAACTACAGTATCTGATTCCTTTGTTAATTGACCAATTCTATTCAAATTAATATGTCGTCTTGCAATTGATGGTTTTAGTGCATATTCGGATAGTTTTGCCCAAAGCGGAGCATCATTTTTGGCAGATGCCTTCTTTAGATCCTTTGCCATGCGTATAACGACTTGATTAGCCATGTGAATAAACCGGTTTGAAACCCAAATATAATGTCTATGCTTGGATTATTCTTTTAATTGACCAATAATTTCTTTGAATTCTTCTAATCTGTTGCTTAGTTCATCTACTCCAGCAAGAACTATCTGTTCTGGTTTTAATGCTCCTGTAGATTCGATTGTAAGAATACGTTCGTCATCCTTGTTGGTTTCAGTTAGAACTGAAATATTTGAAGAATTCCACTTTGCATGTTCTGTTCCACGTCCTAGTCTTGCATAGCACTCCACTTTAATTCTCTGGCCCGCTGCAAGTTGAACAATTGGAATTTTATCTGAAGTAGGCTTTACTGATTCATCTTCTGATGTTAGTTCATTTGATAAAATAGTTCTAGTTACATCTGAATCCCCTGAATCTAAAACTAACATTACTTTACAATTAGAGCATCCTGTTTCACTTTTACAATCGCATTTTGATGGTTCATTGAATCTTGAGAGATCAGTCTGTAATGGTATTAATCCTAGTCTATGAGCCAAGCCTTCATCAGGCAATACTGAAGAGTTTTCTATGATATCCACAGTATCGATGGCAAAAACTGGGATGCCATTAAGACAGATACGTCTAAGTGCATTTGCATATTGTAATGGAACACCTTTTAGCTTTATTGATATTTTCTGATTATCCTTGTTAATTACCTCTAAAGAAGACAAATCTTAGAAAAAAATTCCTAAAGTCCACATAAAAATCTAGCTGGTTTTGTGTATGGGTAATTAAGCTTTATTGGGATTTTGAATTTACTGCCTTTTGTGATTTTTACACTGTTTAAGAATTTCTAGTGCGTCATAAACTCGGCTGTCTGGATTCGAGGGTATCGCTATGACATGCTAGTTATGTCGCACCGTTTTGTTTTGTTTTGTTTATTTTTTAGAATATCTACTGTACTGTGGCCTGCTTTGTCAAAGGATACTGGATTATTTTTTCATTATAGTCTATAATGTTAAAACAAATAAACTCATGAAATTGCTCCAAAGTCATACTCCCACAAATTCTACAAATAAAACGCGTTGGAGTCTTACATTTTCCACATAATGAATAATTTAACAATAAACCTCCACACTTTCTACATGATTCATCCGGCAAAATTATCCTCCTCCATTTTTTTAAAAATTACATTACCTGCGCAATTTTAATTCTGGATTTAGTCATACTGAAACTTTCCTCTAATGCACATTGACCACACAAAGGATTATCCATTGTTGAATCCAATTCTATTTCTCCTATTGGTTTTTTACAGTTTATACAAATCACTATTTTTGTATCATACATATTCAACAACTTATCACCTCCATGATTTTCATGGGTTTGAGATTCTTTTTTGCCATTAGAATTATTTTTGAAGACTCTAGTTCTGGCTCTGATGATATGAGCATAAAATTGTCTTGATGTGGAATGGTGATGATGTTTGTTTTATTTCGATATGATACTATCGCGTTAATGCTTCCAAGCGTATTGTCGAACTCTTTTCTCATTGACAAATCAAGTGCCATCTCCATAAACAACATCTCTATTTTTTGTTGATCTTTTTCCAGTGGTGTAATATTTGGACTAAACCCGCCTGCTATTTTTCTTCCTTTGTTGTTAATTATAGCTGCAAATCTAATGCCGTTTATTTGATTCATCTGATTGCAAGCATAATCATATTGATAGACTTGATTGCTTTCCAATTACAGTTCATCTCCATCATCTAATAGCGTCCATGACAGACCTGCTAGATCTTCCCATCTGAATTGTATATTTGGCATTTGAAGTGTTTCACCTTTTTTTACTGGAATACTTTGCACCAGTGTTTTTGTAGGCTCAGGTTGCCTTTGAACTATGATTGTTGACATGTTTGATTTTGGGTTTGCAAATATATTGTCTTAGATAGTATTTTGTGGCATGCCTTATTTTTGATTTAATTTTTTTATACTAAAATGCAATTGCAAATTTTGTGCCTGTAATTATATAATGCTCGATTCTTTAAATTGACAAGTATGAATGTCTTGTATTGTAATTATACAGTAATTCTAATGCAAAACAAATATTTCTTTTCAAGACTCTAATTCTTAGCAATTCTGATGCAAGCATAGTGCTTTGTGCATCATCGTTTATTCTAATGGCAATCACAATTCTTTTGAATATCTCGTTTTCTCTGTGATATAGTCTATTCAGAACTGTCTCTAAATCTGAAGTGTTAGAATGTGGTGATTCAATATCTGTTTTGAAAATGGTGTGATTCAAACCCTGATTTTTAAGAGATTGTATTTGACTCATGGTTTGTGTTCTCCTTTCAAATAATTAGTTCTGATTATTGGTTTGTGGCATGCTTTATTGTTGACCATGATTTGCAGCCACACTGCGTACATTTTAGCACAAGCGGAATACCTGTGTATGTATTGTATATGTCAGGTGCTGTTGGTGCAAAGCAAACTTTACATTTTATAGTTTCAAGTTTTCTGCCTTTTTTTACTGGGGTACTTTGAACCAGTATTTCTGAAGGCTTAGGTTGCCTTGTTTGTAAGTGGATTTGACTCATGGTACAGTAATACATGATCAAATATTAGACATTGGTTAGTTATTTGTGGCATGCCTTGATTTTCTTAGGTATATTTTCTACATCTGATATAATGCCTAAAGCAAATTGTATTTGGTAGAGATAAATACCAAATTAACATAGAATATTTCAGAAATGACTGATGTTACTGTTGTTAGATATTCGTATGAAGGCGAAAAATTTGAGATTTTGGTAAAACCTGATCCAGCTCTTGATTATAAAATGGGTAAGAAAAAAGACATCTCTTCTATTTTAATTGCAGATGAAATCTATACTGATTCCGGTAAGGGTACAAAACCGTCGACTGAAAAATTACTCAAGGCTTTCAAAACTGAAGATGTAAACGAGATAGCCGAGATAATGCTAAAAAAAGGTGATCTGAATCTCACCACTGATCAAAGACGTAAGATGTTAGATGACAAGAGAAAACAAATCATTTCATTTATTGCAAAGACATACGTTGACCCTAGAACTCACTTACCTCATCCACCGATAAGAATTGAACAAGCATTAAAGGATGGACGAATTACAATTGAACCGCAAAAAAGTGTTGATGAACAAGTGCCTGAAATTGTAGACAAATTACGTTCTATCATTGCTCTCAAGTCTGAAAATCTTGATCTTGAAATAACTATTCCAGCACAATATGCATCTCAATCATATGCTGTTTTGAAATCTGTTGGGTCTTTGAAAAAAGAAGAATGGCAAAATAATGGTTCTTTAAAAGCAATACTTGAAATACCCGCTGGAGCAAGGCCAAATGTGATTGATAGATTAGGTTCTATAACAAAAGGTTCTGCTACAGTTGAGGTTATGAAGTAATGGAAAATAAAAGAAAATATGTTATTCCAGGCGATGTGATTACGACTGGCCCTTACAGACCAGAGCAAAATGTAATCCTTGATGGTAACAAAATAATTGCAACATCTATTGGAATTTCGGAAATTTATGATGATTCTATTAAAGTAATTCCGTTAACCGGAAAATATATCCCAAAAATTGACGATCTAGTTATTGGCAAAGTTATATCTCACACATCATTGTCATGGGAACTGGATATCAACTCCTGTTATGTGGGATTTTTACCAGCACAAGATGTCTTTGGAAGGGATTTTTCTGCACATGCCGATGAACTCACATCAAAACTCAAATCAGGTGACCTAGTTGCTGCCCGAATTGCAAATTTTGATAGAACTAGAGATCCACTTGTAACTATAGCTGATAGAGATCTAGGTAAGATCGATTCTGGAACTCTAGTAAAAATATCTCCAAGCAAAGTCCCACGCCTAATTGGGAAGAGGGGAACTATGATACAAATGATCGAAATGGCTACCGGTGCTGCCGTAACCATTGGTCAAAACGGCTGGATAGTAGTTTCATGTGAAACTCCCGAGGGATTATTAAAGGCTAAAAAAGCCATACAAATGGTCGATGAAAAGGCACATGTTGCTAATTTGACAGACCAAGTGAAAGAAATGTTAGAATCAAAAGGTGAATCATAATGGGCGGTAGAGATACAACACTAGTGTTACTAGATGAAAATGGAATTCGTTGTGACGGCCGTAAAGTTGACGAACCACGACGAATTATGATAAAGGCCGGAGGATTGAAAAATGCCGACGGCTCTGCATATATTGAATTTGGCGATAATAAAATTTTAGTTGGGGTATTTGGTCCAAGAGATGTTCATCCAAAACACATGTCAAACACTGACACTGGTATTTTGCGAGTTAGATATCATATGGAGCCTTTCTCAGTAACTGAGAGAAAAAATCCAGCACCTTCAAGAAGAGAGATTGAAATTTCTAAAGTTATCAAAGAAGCATTAGAACCAGCAGTCATGCTAGAAAAATTTCCAAGAACTGCGGTTGATGTATTTATCGAAGTTCTTCAAGCTGATGGCGGTACTAGATGTGCAGCACTTTCTGCAGCATCAGTTGCATTAGCCGACGCTGGAATTCCAATGAGAGACATGGTTGCTGCATGTGCTGCAGGAAAAGCTGCTGATACAATTATCTTAGATGTAAATAATGAAGAGGATCAAGCCGGACAAGCTGACATGCCAATTGGTTACATGCCAAGTCTTGAAAAAATCACTCTACTGCAATTAGATGGAGTATTGACTCCTGCAGAATACAAAAAATGTGTAGAGACTGGAATTCATGGTTGTAAAATTGTTTATGAATTACAAAAGAAGGCACTTACAGACAAATATTTTGGAAACGGAGAAAGTAAATGACTTCTACATCTGTAATTGATGATCTAAAAAAATCTCAAATTCTTGAATTACTTGAACAAGGAAAAAGAGTTGACGGAAGAGCACTAGATGAACCTAGACAATTAGTAATTGAAGTTAATGCAATTCCAAAAGCAAATGGTTCTGCACGAGTTAGACTCGGTGATAGTGAAGTTGTTTGTGGTGTTAAAATTCAACCTGATAGACCTTTTCCAGATATGGGTGACAAAGGTATCTTCATTTGTACTGCTGAACTTTTACCACTATCTCATCCAAGTGTAGAAACAGGACCTCCTGGACCCGATGTGATTGAATTGGCAAGAGTCGTGGATAGGGGAATCAGGGAAAGTCACATGATTGATTTATCTCAATTAGTTATTGAAAAAAATAAATCTGTAGTTGGAGTATTCGCTGATAATGTAGTAGTTGATTATGATGGAAATCTATTTGACGCATGCGCTTATGCTGCAACAGCTGCATTACTATCCTCTAAATCTCCAAAATGGGAGATGCAAAACGATGTTCCAACTTTAGTTGAAGGCGGAGAATCTGAAGTACCAATTACAACTATTCCGGTATCTGTCACAATGGGCAAAATTGGAAACCATATCATTGTAGATCCAAATGGTGATGAATGGGATAGTATGGATGCAAGGATAACAATTACTACAGATTCTAATGGAAACATTTGTGCTTTACAGAAAGGAGGCATTGGTGGATTTTCATTTGAAGAGGTTATCAAATGTGGTGAATTATCTGTTAAAGTAGGCTCAATAATCAGAGAAAAGTTAAAACAAGCAAAGGGTGGCGCATAATAAAATGGTCAAACAAAAAACATTGAAAGGATTGGGTGCTAGATACGGAATCAAACATAGAAAACTATATTCTAAAATCCATTTTCAACTAAAAGAAAAAAGAACTTGTCCTGAATGTGGCTCTCAGCAATTTAATCGAGATGCAGTTGGTATCTGGTCTTGTAAAAAATGTAGTTTCAAAGTTGCCGGAACAGCATACGATGTCAAACTTTAATGCAAAAATCATAGTTGACGCAAAAGAGAAAACAAAAGCAATTTTTCAATCTATTAACACTGACAATGAATTTTATCCCGAAAACCCAACAAAGACACGAATGTCCATGGATGACAAAATTACCATCACAATAGAATCCGAATACATTCCTCACCTAAGAGCAAACCTAAATTCAACTCTACGATTAATCCAAGCAAGTTACGATTCAATTGAATCGGTAAAGATATAATGAAATACACATCACTTCAATGACATGTCTTCTGACCAAATGCCTCCATGGCTTCAAGAACAATTAATGAAAATGCAACAGTCCCAACAAAATCTTCAATCTATAATGACACAAAAACAACATCTTGAGATGGAACGATTAGAAACTGACAAGGCATTAGAGGAATTAAAAAAAGCGGCAGATGATGATACTGTTTACAAACATGCTGGTTCAATTTTGATAAAATCTACTAAATCTGAACTTATTGCAGATTTAGAAGAACGAAAAGAGATGGCAAAAACACGTTTAACCGTTTTGGAAAAACAAGAATCTAGAATTAAAGAGTCATTAAAAGAGCAAGAAGCAAAGATTACTGAAATGATGAGATCTCCACCTCCTGGAGGTGCTCAAATGTCTAGACCTACACCATCTAGCGGATCTCAAATACCAAAGCCTTCAACTGATGATAATCCTAGAAAATAAACTGATAATAGATTTCAAAAAGATATTAACAAATTACATGATTACAATTTGGTGAAATTAGAAAATTTAAGAATAATTGTAGATGAGCGGGAACGTAAAAGTGGGATACCTGACTTACTGACGTCTGTAGGTCTTAACATTGAAATGAAGACGTTGCCTATTGGCGATTATATTGTAGCTCCAGAAACCGTAGTGGAACGTAAAAGTATTCGTGACTTGATGTCATCAGTTTTTGATGGTAGGCTATTTGATCAGTGTTCCAGATTAAAGGAACATTTTGAATTCCCAATTGTATTGATGGAAGGAAATGTAGATGAGATTGAGGAAATCACGGAAAACCCTATGATCTTCTATGGTGCCTTATCTACAGTAGTAATTGATTTTAAAATTCCAATTATTCCTACACCCAGTGCAATTCATACTGCTAAACTACTAGTTTCACTTTGTTCTAGAAATGAGTCTCCAAAGGGACCATACCTGAAAAAAATAAAAAAATCAAATGATTTGGAAAAACAACAATTGTCTTCTCTTTGTAGTCTGCCTGGAATTGGAGAAAAGTTTGCCGTCCGAATGCTGCAAAAATTTGGCACTCCACTCAAAGTCTATACTGCAACAACTAGCGAGCTTGCAAAAGTTGAAGGACTGGGAGATGCAAGAGCCAAAAAAATAAAACATGTGCTTGAATCTCAAAGTAAACACCTCAAAGAATCAAATCAAAAAACTCTGCATGATTCATGATACCATTAAATAAATTAACAAACCTGTAATTTCATGTTAGTTTCA
Source organism: Candidatus Nitrosarchaeum limnium BG20 (assembly GCF_000241145.1). Taxonomy (NCBI): domain Archaea; kingdom Thermoproteati; phylum Nitrososphaerota; class Nitrososphaeria; order Nitrosopumilales; family Nitrosopumilaceae; genus Nitrosarchaeum; species Candidatus Nitrosarchaeum limnium. The sequence goes on from NZ_AHJG01000186.1 coordinate 13,976, forward strand.
ATAGATTGGTTAAAAGAGCATCAATCCGATAAAGATATTGTAATTTTAGATACACGCCCAAAAACAATGTTTCTGTATGGACATATTACAAAATCTCAATCATTAACACTTGATCAAGTTATAGAGTTTGATCAATACGGATCAAATCTAGTTCTAGACGAAAAAAAATTTCTGAGTTATTTGGCTCACTTGGAATTGATGATTCTAAAACTGTAATTCTAATTGGAGAATCAATGGATCCTTCTGTTGCAAGAATTGCCTGGACTTTTTTGTATTTCGGTCATGAAAAAATATTTCTCCTGGATGCAAATATTATGACATTACAAAAAAATGGATTTGAATTAACAAAAAAAATATTTGCCCCAACTCTTACAACATTTATTCCAAAAGTAAATTCTAAAATTAGAATAAATTCAGATTCACTCAAAGAAAATTTAGATGATTTTGTAGTATTGGATGCTAGAACTCCCCAAGAATTTATGGGAGGTCACTTACCAAATTCAAAACTAATTCCATTCACTGAAGGAATATCATATGACAAGATATTTCAGGACAAATCTTTTTTACAAAATCTTTTTTTTGATAATCAAATACCAAAAGAAAGTCAAATTGTTTGTTATTGTATGCATGGACATAGAGCATCTAGTCTTTTTCTACAGCTTGTAATTGCTGGATATGAAAATGTTAAACTCTATGACGGCTCATTCGTTGACTGGTATGGAAGGCGATTGCCCCTTGAGTAATTTTTTCTTTAGTGGAGTTCCACACATAGGACATTCTTTTCCAGTTGTATGATTTGTATGACAACCTGGACAGTAATGAACCCATTTACCGACATCTTGAAATGTATTTGTCATAATTGGTGATACTTTTAATCCAATGTTTTTTGCAACATTTGTAATTGCAAAATCATCTGAAATTATTTCACCTTTAATGCTAATGCATAGTGCAATTATTGAAATATCTTGTTTTGATAGCTGCGGATAGTCACCGGTTTCTTTGGCAGATGCTATTGCAGCATTAGTTGATTCTTTATCTGGTCCATTATTTTTAATCGATTAGTTTCTAAGAGTGTCCCTAAAGCATCATGATTTTTTTTGATATGCTTTATCTCTTCATATACTAACGAAGTTGTATAACAATCACTAGCTGATCCAAATGGAACTCCTGCATAAAATGCACTAGCGTCTAGTATTCTAAAATCCAAGTTTACTCATCTGTCTCAGTCCTCGTTTTTTCAATCTAACAAAGACTGCTGGTTTACTATACTTCTTTATAATTATCGGTTCCCCATACCCTGCCGATTTTACTACCTGCGCATCCATTACTATACTACAATCATGAGATGAGATTATTTCTATTTTTTCATCTGGCACTACAATTGACTCTAATCTATACACGGGTGCTACAGGTGTAATGATCAAAACATCTAGACTTTCATGAAGTATTGGCCCACCCAAAGAAAACGAGTGTCCCGTTGAGCCACTTGGGGTAGCTATTATGACCCCATCCATCTTCTGCTTTACTGTGTCGTTTTGAAATTTTATCTCGATCTCTGCAGTCTTTGTAAGGTTTGTTCTGCAAATATAGATCTCATTTAATGCAGGAGGAAACTCTTTGCCACCACATGATGCAACCACCCTGGTTCGTTTATCTAGAAAGAATTTGTCCTTTTCAATTCTCTCTATTGCCTCATCTATCTCTTCAATTGTAATTTCAGATAAAATTCCTCTATTGCCACCTACGTTAATTGTTAGAATTGGAGTTTCGTTTTCTAAATATCTAAAAACTCTGAGTGTCGTTCCGTCCCCACCTAAAGTGACTACGAGATCAAGTTTCTCTTTTTTTAACTCGTCAAGTGATTCTACCTTTTTTGAGCCTTCTACCTCTATTGGTGAAATGGTGTAAACTATAGATTTTTTTGCTAGGAATTTTTTTGCTATTTTTTTTGCTGCATCCTCTGAATCTTTTGAACCTACCTTGCTGACCACTGCGACTTTATGAAGTTTCAATCAGTTCTCCTAATTCCCATTTAGTTAAAAAGATATTTTTTATTTAATTTAATGTAAAAACAATTAAGTATGAATGCAGATTTGTACTATAACATGAGTTATGCACATCCAGAAGTCTTGGTAAATACAGAATGGGTGTCAAAAAACCCTCCAAACGAAAATCGTAAACTAGTTGAAGTCGACTATGATCCTGTAAATGGATATCAAAAAGGTCACATTAATGGTGCCAGCTTAATTTGGTGGAAGAGGGACATTAACGATCCAATAACTCGTGATATTATAAACAAAAAACAATTTGAGGCATTAATGTCTAAAAATGGTATTACAAAAGATACCGAAGTAATTCTTTATGGTGATTTTAATAATTGGTTTGCAGCATTTGTCTTCTGGGTTTTCAAATACTATGGACATGAGAATCTGAAAATCATGGATGGTGGAAGAAAGAAATGGGAATTAGAAAAAAAGTCATACACTACTGAAGAACCAAAATTTACACCAACTACATACAAAGCTCAACCACCAGATGAAGGACTGCGAGCTTATCTCTTTGATGTTAGCAGAGCACTTGGTAGAGAAGATACTGTAATGGTTGATGTAAGATCTCCAAAAGAATTTTCTGGTGAGATTACTGCACCTCCAGAATATCCAATGGAGCATGCACAAAGAGGTGGTCACATTCCTAAAGCAAATAATATTCCTTGGGCAACTGCCGTAAATGATGCTGATGGCACATTCAAGTCAGTGAATGAACTAAAACAAAATTATGAATCAAAAGGTGTAACACCTGACAAAGATGTTATCTGTTATTGTAGAATTGGAGAGAGATCATCACACAGTTGGTTTGTTCTAAAATATCTTCTAGGTTATTCTAAGGTTCGAAACTATGATGGTTCCTGGACTGAATGGGGTAACATGATTGGCAATCCTGTGGAAAAGTAAAATTGCTTTTGGATCTTCCCGTCCTTAAATCTGGTTCATTTTATTATATCAAAGATGGTAATACTAGTTTTGTAATGGAAGATAAAACAAAACGTGGTCTTACAGTAAAAGAGACATCACTTGATGAGCAATTAAATGTCCAAGCTGACAAAGGTATGATTCATGATATGGATGGAATAGGCCATTGGGTACCAATTCGTTGGTATTTTTCAAAGGATCTTTTTGATCTCAACACGGTAAGTGAATATGCAGAAGTCATGGAAAAAAAATACACTGAGATGCGTGAACTTACATGCCCTGACGACAGTGACTGATAACCTTTTTAACTAAATTCAATCTACTAAAACCAAATGTCATTACTCTTAAAAGATCGAGTTTGGTCTATGGAAGCACCAACTGCAAAACGTGGTGTTTATCCTTTACATGGTTTCAAACTAGGACTTTATAGATTGCCCATAAAACTTGAAGATCCACTTGAAATTAAATCCGTACATGACGGTCTGAAAAAAGCATTTGAAATGGATGCATATGCAGACAGAGTCTTTGCAACATATCGTTGGAAAGAACAAAATATGAAAGATCCTGATGCAAAAGGATACGAAGAGGTAGAACTATCCGTTACAGTAGAAATTGTTAGCGGTGAAGTCGTCGATATAATTTATCAAATTTTCCCAATTGAAAAATTCGGTGATCCAAACTGGGTCAAAGACTATAGAAAAAAGGCTGACCATTTTGCAAAAATGGTAATTGATACTATTTTACGCAATACAATATTGGCAGATAAGATGATCTCTTATCTTGCAAAGGCCGAGAAACTAAATCATGCCCAAGCAATTGCAAGACTAGAAGAACTCACACCACTCGCAAAAATTGTTCTTAATGCTAAACCAAAACCAACAGAAGCAACTGATGAAGAAATTGTTGAAGAAGATGGTGGTGACATCGCAATTCCAGATGGTGCAAAACCAGGCCCAATTGATGTTGCATACAAATCAAAAATGAAACCATCTACTCCATTTGATGCCAATGGGTATACGATCAAGACTTGGGGTAGAAAAGGTGCAAATAATGGAATCTTGGGTGTATGGGGAGAATTTGTATCCGTTGATTATGATATTTGTATTGCCGACGGTGGATGCATTGAAGCATGTCCTGTTGGTGTCTACGAATGGTTTGACACACCTGGAAATCCAGCATCTGAGAAAAAACCTCTTATGTCAAAAGAACCAGATTGTATATTTTGTCTTGCATGCGAAGGCGTCTGTCCTCCACAAGCAATCAAGATATTTGAGCAAAAATAAATTACTTTTTGCAACTATAAATAGCGACAAGTAATTTTGTGAAATTAGCAGATGGCACTTAACCCTTTTACTCAATTTGTTTTTGATCTTTTCATAATCTCTGCAATTATAATAACAGCATATACTTGCAATTTTTATTATCTTACCTATCTATCTGTAAAGCGAAAAGCTATACTTTCTACCAATGAAATTGGTACCCCTACTATTACTATTCAATTACCAATTTACAATGAAAAGTATGTGGCAAAGAGACTAGTTGATGCAGTTTGTGCAATGGATTATCCAAAAGAAAAGATGATGATAATGGTCTTAGATGACTCTGATGATGATACAGTTGAACTTTTGTTTGATGTTGTTGCAAAATACAAAAAAGAAGGATTTCAAATTGAGCATATACGACGTGGTACTAGAAAAGGGTACAAAGCTGGTGCTCTAAAATACGCAATGACAATCACTGATACAGAATTCGTAGCAATCTTTGATGCAGATTTTATCCCACCAAATTGGTTTTTGAAAAAAGCAATGTCTCATTTTGTAAAACCTGACATTGGGTTAGTTCAATGTAGATGGGGACATGTAAATGAAAATTATTCTGCAATTACTCAAGCACAAGCACTTAGTCTTGACTTTCATTTTCTAATAGAGCAAAAAGCAAAAAGCAATTCTAATTTGTTTATGAACTTTAATGGTACTGCAGGAATTTGGAGAAGTGATTGTATAGCCGATGCAGGTGGATGGCATACAGCTACTCTTGTTGAAGATCTTGACTTGAGTTATAGAGCTCAAATGAAAGGATGGAAATGTCTTTTTTTACCTGATATTGTAGTTGATGCTGAATTACCTGTTCAGATGAATGCAGCTAAAAGGCAGCAGTTCAGATGGGCAAAAGGTTCCATTCAATGTGCAATTAAATTATTAGCAGACATTGCACTCAAACGTAAAATTAGTGTCGAAGCAAAAATTCAAGCATTTGTACAACTGACGCGTCATATTGTCTATCCCTTAATGTTAATTCAATTTCTGACACTACCTGTTCTTTTAGCAGCTGACATGAATCTCTATTTGGTTAGTTTTGTTCCTGCATTGACTATTGCAACATATCTTGCCATGGGTCCAGGTGCATACATTATGATCATTCAAAGCATGTATCAAAAATCTTGGAAATCCAAAGTCAAGATTTTACCTGCATTACTTGTTTACAATGCAGGAATGTCTGTAAATAATAGCGTCGCTGTGTTCGATGCAATCTTTGGAAAGAAAAATGAATTTCTTAGAACTCCAAAATATGGAATAATCAACAAAAAAGATGATTGGAGAGATAAATCATACAATTTACCTTTTACAAAAACTACGTTACTAGAGATCTTTTTTGGTGTTTATGGGCTGATGGGAATTTTAATTTCCATTTTTTCAAATAATCCTATTTTTGCACCAATTATAGGGTTGCAAACTGTTGGATTTTTTTACATCTCATACATGAGCCTGTCTCACACTCGATTTAAAAGAATTAAATCAGACATTATTCCTGTTTTAACCAAGTCAGAAAAAATGGCAAAAAGAACATATCAATTATCCATGATTGGAGTACTTGCAATTATTATTTTTGGAGGGTTTATGGCCATTAACGGATATCATTCTGATATTTACCCACTTGATAGAATGCGCGGTAATTTAGATGGAATTATTGGCTCCTCTGATCCTGTTGAGATTAAGAATCACTTGAATGCAATAAAACAAGACTTGGCAATTGTTATGGAGAAATTACCAGAAAGTAAAAACCCTGTATGGATATTTCCTACCGAATCTACCAACTTCCTTAGAATAGAACGTGATGTTAATCAATTACAAGTAAACGCTGAAACAATATCTAGTGTGCCAAAAGATAGCGCTGCATTTCAAACTGGTATATCTAACATAGGAGAACGTTCTTTGTCTCTTCGTCAAAATATAATGGATGCAACTCCATACATGTTTGTCAGTGTATCTAACATCATATTTAGTACAATGTGGATTGCTGCAATATTAGGAATCTTTACAGCCCTTAAACGAAGAAGAGATCAATTAACTAAATTTGATGAAACAGCTGGAGTCTAAGAAATATTCAACTCTGTTCTAATTTCATCTACAGCTCTAATTCCATAGATATCTCTAATTTGCTGAATTCTGATTGCTTCTTTTAGTAATTCTTTTCCGATCGTATTTATCAAAATTGCAAAGATATCACTAAATCTAATCTCCCACTTGTCTGCACAATCTAAAATTTTACTAACTGCCCACTGCCTGACTTCATGTGGTAATGGAATTTTCTCTCCTGCCTCTATTGATAATCTATCGAATAAATTCACAATTTCAGCTGTCTGTGTTGCCATGTTTTCAAGATCTTTTATCTCTCCGTATTTTGATTCTGCATTCATTCTGATGTTTGATTGATACTCTGAAAGTTTGAGTAGTGCCATCATCTCCTTTGATGATTCTTTGGCTGTTTTGTTTGTGACATTTTTTACTGATTGCATCTCTTCAAATATTTTATCTGATTTTTTATGAAACTCTGAAGTTAGAGCATCTTGTCGCTTTAAAATATCTGATACTGAAGAAATTTTTTGCTCAATGTTATCTGTCTTTTCAAACACATTCTTTTTAAAATTAGTAAAGTCTTCTTGAACTGATTTTAAGCCCTCGCCTACAAACGCAGTGGAATCTGCCCTGTGAGATAGTGAATTTATCTCAGTCTCAATTTTATCAATTTTCCCCAAGACCTCCTTAATTGAATTCATGCTCAAATCAGATGCAGAATCTGCTTTTCCAGCAATTGTTGTAAACTGTTGCTTTAGCCCTTCAATCACACCGCCTAGAGAATCAATTTTTGATGCCTTTACTGCAATTGTGTCAATTGCAACTTTAATTGCTTCTAGCTCTGAGCTAGTTTTTGATACTGAATTTACATCATCTTTGATTTTTCCAAGCTCTTGATTTAAGCTAGTGACTATCTGCGAACTCACTTCCATGTTGTCTGCTTTTTTGTTTATTTCATCAATGCTGTTTCTTAAATTATCAATTTCTTTACCGATATCTGCTAGAGAGTCTGTCTTTCCTGATACCTTTCTTAGATCATCTCTTACCTCGTCGATTCTTTGTGCAATTTTTATTATCATCTGTGAATTATTTCTCATAGCATTCATGCTATCCTCAACTCTTTGTGATAGTTCTGGAGTTTTTGGAGATGTTTTCTGTAATTCATTTATCTTGGTTACTTCTTCTTGTAGTCTTTGAGTTTGTTCATTAATCTTTGAAACTAGATCTGATTGAGTCCTTACATGATTTAATCCTGCATACAGTTTCTGTGTGTCGTCTTCTAAGATGTTAATTTGTTTTGATTGTTTTTGTATGTTTTCTAATGTGACTGATAAAGTATCAATCATTCCTTTCATGGATACAAGAATTTTTTGATTATCTCCAAATATCTTTGACATTGATTTAATTTCTTTCTGTAATGCTTTACTAGAGTCTGTTACAGCTGCCACTTTTTTTAGTACTGCAGCTGGAGTTGGTTCTCTTTTTGTAACTTTTTTTGTTTTTTCTGGATCTTTTTCTGTCTTTTTAGATACCCTAGCAACCATATCTATTAGCAATAAAATATGATCATAAAAAAGTTAGGTGTAAAATAAAAAATGTAAAGAGTTACTTGTTGACAACTTCTGGCTCATGAAGTAATTCATGAAATGTTTTTTCAGCCAGTCCATTTGCTGTGTCAATAAATCCTCTTGGACAATATTCGCATTGAATCATATAGTACGGTATGGTACCGTACTATTAGTATTTTGGTAATTGTGATGTTACCAATGACAGTCAGATACCCCAGGTCATATCTCTACATTAATTTCAGCTGACCTACTCATCATTCTGCTATAGTACTCATTATGATTAAACATAAAGAGGTTCAAAATAGACTAAATCTCATAAATTTTTCTTGAAAGAACGACTTTCATCTACCCGTAACTGTTTTTAAACAAATTAGATGAAGAAAAATAGTGAATAATTTTGCTCAACAAATTGATCTGTCTGGAATTTCTGACGGTTTAAATCAAATCTATTCTGGACTTTTGGGAGCTGTTACCTATACCCCTCACACTTCATTTATCACTGATTTAGCTTTTATCATGATTATAGGGGCTATTGCAACTCTAGCTTTCTTTAAAATAAAACAACCTTTGATCATAGGATATCTTTTTGGTGGAATGCTGTTGGGACCTCTTTCCCCTCTTTGGACTTGGATATTGCCTGCAGGGAGTAATTCATCTGATGTTCTAGCAAGTACTGGAATTCTCACTGATGTATCTGCATTGAATCTATTCTCAGAGATTCGGTGTTATTTTACTTCTTTTTGTAATTGGAATTGAATTTCCTTTTGCAAAAATCAAGAGTACTGGAAAAATGGCAATTGGTGTTGGTACTATTGGTTTGTTTACCACATTAGGTGCAATTTTTTATGCCGGAAGTTTACTCGGACTAAATTCTATGGATTCCTTGTTTATTGCAGCTGCCCTTTCTATTTCTAGTACTGCTGTTATTGTAAAAATTCTTGAAGAGATGGGGCGAATCAAGAGTGAATCTACTATTCTTGTTTTGGGTATATTGATTGTTGAAGACGTAGTTGCAGTTATTTTAATTTCATCTCTACAATCCATTGCTTTGGTTGGAAGTGTTTCCATAGAATCTATCGTAGTTGTAATTATTGTTGCAATTGGTTTGATTGTAGGCACTTTTACCATCGGGACAAGAGTTATCACTCCTCTAATTGATCGAGTAGCTGCAGCTGAACATAGAGAAATTTTATTGTTAAGTGTTCTAGGTGTATGTTTTGGCTATGCATTATTGGCAAACATTGTTGGACTGTCTGTTGCGATAGGGGCATTTCTTGCTGGAGTACTCGTTGCAGAATCAAAGTCATCTGAAGTCTCAAAGCTTTTGGCAAGTCCTATAAAGGATATGTTTGTAGCAATTTTCTTTATCTCCGTAGGTGCTCTGATGGACGTATCTCAACTTCAAAATTATATTGTTTTATCAATCGCATTAATTATACTGGCAATTACAATGAAGTTTAGCGGGAATATGCTTGGCAATTTCATATTTCGCCAACAACGTACCAAGGGAATTCGTTCAGCCTTTACATTAGCTGCTCCAAGAGGGGAATTTTCAATTGTGATAATAAAAACTGGGGTGGATATCGGTGCTGTAAGTGCATTTTTGTTCCCAATGATTGGTGTGATTTCAATTGTTACAGCATTTCTAACACCGTTTATGATAAAGGCAAGTGATAAAATAACTCCAATGTTAGAAAAGAAAAATGTCTGATGAATTAAAGAAACTATCTGAGCAGGTTCATGAAAATGTAACCTCTTTTGATTTTGATGGAAAAGATGTTCCATGTATAATTTTAGGAGAAATAAAATATGATGAATTAATATCCAAAGTTGCAGGTACAGCGCTTTCTATTGATACTGATCTTAATATCTTGCAAGATGGATTGGGCCACGTCTTTGTAGAAATCGTTTTAAGATTTTCTCAAGGTGGAATCGTTGAAAAAATATTGATTAATGCAAACGAGAAACTATCTTTTTTTGAGGCTCTTGCAAAAACTTCAATGCTTGCCATATCATCCCCTAAATCTCATTACGGAAAAGATAATGTCTTTATGATTCAGTTGCCTAGACCTGAAAAAGCAGAAAATGCTCTAGAGATCATTAAGCATGGGTTAAAACCAAGTAATAAAAAATAAGATGGTGCAGTTACCGGGATTTGAACCCGGGTCACGAACTTGGCAAGCTCGAATATTAACCAAACTGTACTATAACTGCAACAACCCTAGAGAATGAATTTGGATATTAAACTGTTTTTAACTATTATCTTCAAGATAATTCATGGATAAAGTACTAATGGAAAAAATCAAACAAAAAATCCATGAAACAATTTCAAACAAAGACGAAATACGACAAATCATACAATCACTTTCAAGTATTGATAATTCAAAATCCTTTGCATTGGGAATTGTTGTTGGTAGATTATACAACGCATTCTACTATCAAACAAAACGAATTCTGAACAGAGAACCAACAGAAATAGAATTTATTGAATTTTTAGAATTTATCAAAAACAAGAAATCTGACTTGGAAAATCTATGGTGACATTTTTTGATCCCAGGGAATAACTTTGATTGTTGCAGTTCCTGGAATTTTAACACAAGCACTTGAAAGTGCTTTTTTTGCTTTTTCTAAATGTGGTGCATTCACATAAAATTCCATGATGCATTGACCTCGAGCCACTCTAGCTCCTAGACTAGTAGCCTTTCCCCATGCTCTTCGCATTCCCTCTGAAATTCTATCTGCACCTGCAGTAGCAACCATTTTGTTTTCTCTAAGTAATACATGAGGATAAATCCTGAGTCTTGAAAAGTAGCCTGTTTCACCTGTTGTTTGTTCTAGTAGTTTGTTTGCAGCTAATCTACAAGATTCTATGGCCATATGTCTGATCTGGACTTTTTCATTTATGAGTAATTGAACACAATAATCGTAATTTGCTCTTTTTCCACCTTGGAATTTGGCAATTTTTATTTGGGGATTACCCTTGATGAATTCTTTTCTACAGAATGGTTGTCCTTTTCCAACTCTATAATTTGCACCATGCATGATAAACTCAAACCAAAATGCCCATATTTTAACGGTTAGACAACACCTATTCGTATTATCCAATGCTTATATGGAAAACTGATAATTTTCTTTTCATTATGGAAGAAACTCCTCTTGTAAAAGGTGAATTAGTCTCAGATCAAACATGTATTTCAAATAAAGAAATGATTCATGAGCTCCAACTCAAAGGTTATGGGGAAATTGAAAAAGAAAAATTATTTCTAAAGTCATTTGAATCTCTTTATCTTCTATATTCTGAGAAATTAATTCTACACAAAGGCAAAAGAACAATCAATTTTGATGATTTGATGAATATCTGTCAAAAAAATGATTCTGAAACTCTGACAAAGTTTTTGATTTACAGAGATTTGAAAACCCGAGGATACGTAGTTAAAGACGGATTTGGATTTGGCTCTGACTTTCGTGTATATGAGCGAGGACAGTTTGGTGAAAAAGGTGCAAAGTTTCTAATTTTTGGTCTCAATGAAGGACAGCAAGAAAAGATGGGTGCTTTGCAGAAAAAAATTGAACAAATTACTCAGATGGGAAAAGAACCCGTGATAGCAGTTATAGAAAGACGTGGTGAAGTAATCTATTATAAAATTAATAGAATGAATTTTTATGAAAATAAATCTGGACTAGAAGAACAATCTCAACTTTAATCGCTAAATACCCATTCTGATGTGTATTTCAAAAGATTGTTCTTTTCTGCATACATAAAATCATACACTTCAACAAATTTGGTATTGTTTTCCCAAAGATCATCAAAATCTTTTATCTTCCTATCAATTCTTGATTTATCGTTCCATGATGTAAATACATCTACTGATTCAAAATCTCTAATGTGTGTGGAAAGTGAAGACGATGTACCAGTAAATGCAACACAATCACCTTTTTCATCTTTGAATATTCCGATTCTCTCTGAAAAGTAATTTGAAATTTCTTCAGAATTTGGAACTGCAATCTTTAATTCAATTTGACCGTTATTTATGAAATCTTGAATTTTTTGGATTTTAACGTCTTTGATTAATTTTCCGTCAAAACGTTTTGTATATTTCTCATTGAATAGTTTGGTAAGTATGTTGAGATCTGATATCTTGAATCTATTTCCCGTAATCATTTTTAATTTTGCCTTGCCTGATGTGAAATTATCAAACCCCATTGCAATTCCAGCTAAATTTCTTATTGACAAAAAATCCACACATCTGTCATATTCCACACATTTACTTAGACACGGAACAAAGAATTCAGTTACTACATCATTTCTATCTGAGCGATATTCCTGCTCAAATTTCATCTCTCTAAACCCCAATAATTTTTTAATGTA
>NZ_AHJG01000185.1:0-1060 GCF_000241145.1 Candidatus Nitrosarchaeum limnium BG20
TTTTGTCGTTTTCATCTGTTTTTACCCCCCACTCTAGTGTAAAATATAATGAATGCAAAATATCATCCATATTCATTTTTTGACCGTCATGCCAATTACTGAATTTAAAATTGAATCTAACTTTACTTGTTGCTTGAGAATCTGGCGATACTTCATTCCATTTGTGTTCTACGGGGTTCCAAATTTTTGCATCATTTGGTAATTTGATTTTACCTTCTGGTCCTGCTGTTTCAACATCCCAATCTGCTCTAATTGGAATTGTTTTTCCTGTAAATGGATGTTTGAAAGTTATTGGGTCTGAAATTATCCCCCACATTTTTCTGCTATTAGTATCGCTTAATCCCATCACTGGATTCCAAGCTCCTTGATTGATCTCTTTTACTCCTATCAACAATTCTTTATGATCACTTCTAGAATTAATCGGAGTGAATCTACTAGGAACACCTGCTCCTAAATCATTAACTATTCCATCCATTTTTTCATTTGCTATATATTGATCAATCTTACTTGCTATGAAAATTCTAACAGACTGATCAATCCCATCTGCAATTCCCTTTTGAATTAATTCTGCTCTTTGTTCTTCAGATTCAAAATCTCCAGAGTATATTTTTTGAGTTATGTTGTCTAGATACTCATTTTTGTAATTCCAAAATGATGGATTGTTAAATCCTGGCATGTTTGAAACCCATGGCGAGTACATTTGAGCCAATCCTACTGAATCATATCTAACAAATGCTGATCTTCCCCATCCTTCTGTATACAAACTCCATTTCAATTCTTTAGGATTTGATCCATATACTACAACAAATGCTTTATTCAAATCCCCAAAATCCTTTTTCACCACAAATCCCATTTTTTTTAATTCTGAAGATAAGATCTCTCCAATCGATTTTCTTATTGGATCATCGCTTCTAATAAAAACTGTAATCTCAATTGGTTTTTGATTTATCTTCCACTGTCCGTCTGATTTTATAGCCCCCTTTTCGTTTAATGCATTTGAAATTATTTCTTCAGCTAATGAAGGGTTGTATCTAAAATTGAATGTCTCTAATTGTTTTAA
>NZ_AHJG01000184.1:0-1912 GCF_000241145.1 Candidatus Nitrosarchaeum limnium BG20
CCAGACACTTGGAATACAACAAATTGTTATAGTGCAAAATAAAGTAGATTTAATTTCCTATGAAGAAGCTCTTTCTAATCATCAAGACATTACTAAATTTGTAAAAGGAACACATGCTGCAAAGGCACCAATAATTCCAATATCTGCACAATCTGGATTAAACATTGATGCATTAATTGGTGCAATTGAATCTACAATCAAAACTCCAGAAAGAGATGAATCTAAAGAACCAATAATGCATGTATTGAGATCTTTTGATGTTAACAAACCTGGAATAAAGCTCAAAAATATCAAAGGTGGAGTTATTGGAGGAAGCTTAACACAAGGTACCTTTAATGTTGGAGATGAAATTGAGATAAAACCTGGAATAATGGATGAAAAAAAGAAAACATATGAACCATTACTAACTGAAATTACTTCATTAGGTACAGCTGCTGGAATTGTAGATTCTGTTAAACCAGGTGGATTAGTAGCAATCGGTACAAAACTAGATCCTGCAATGACCCGTAGTGATTCTTTCATAGGTTCAGTTATAGGAAAACCTGGAACACTTCCAGAAAATTCATCACAGATAATATTAGATGTAAATCTATTTGATTCTGCTGTTGGAGCGGCTGAGGATACCAAAGTTCTACCAATTCAAGTAGGTGAATTACTGCGATTAAACATTGGAACTGCACCAATCTTAGGTAAAGTCACAAAAATCAAATCAAACAACATCGAAGTTGAGCTTAGAAGACCTGCATGTATATTTGAAGGAGGTAATGTAGCTATTAGTAGAAGAATTACTGATCGATGGAGATTAATCGGTGCAGGAATACTTGGTTGAAGTAATCTGTGATACTAGCTTTCTAATTCATTTAGCTACTAAAAGAATCAAGAATATAGATAGTCTCAATATGGAGATAGGGCAAGTCTCATTTATTGTTCCCCAAGTTGTCCAAAACGAACTTGCAAAATTAATTAAAAACCCTAAAAAAAATCAAGATATAACATCCACTATAGATTTTATAAAAAATTTTAAAATTTTACCTATAACTGGAAATTTTGCAGATAAAGAACTAGTTGATTATGTCAAAAAAAATCATGCGATAATTGGAACGATGGATAAGGAATTAAAAAAGAAAATAAAAGAATTTGGTGGTTCTATAATGTCTTTTTCAAATAATAAAATTATTTTAGAATCATAGTAAAATTTAACTTGTAGATTTTATTTCTGATTTGTATGTCTGATTTAATTTTAGAAAGCTCCGCTTTTAAAAATGGGGGCGAAATTCCTAAAAAATATGGCTATAAAAATTCCAACATAAATCCACCTCTGAAAATTAAGGGGATACCTCAAAACACCAAATCATTGGCTCTAATAATGGATGATCCTGATGCAATGGGTGCAGTAGGAAAAATTTGGGTTCATTGGGTAATTTGGAATATTAAACCTGATACAACAGAAATTAAAGAAGATTCAATTCCAGTTAATTCGGTTGAAGGTAAAACTGATTTTGGAGAAATTGGATATGGTGGGCCTGCCCCACCTGATAAAGAACACACCTACATCTTCAAATTGTATGCATTAGATAATAAATTAAATCTCAACCAAGGTGCATCTAAATCAGATGTTGAAAAATCAATGAAAAATCATATTCTTGCTGAATCTAAATTAACCGGTAAATACTCTCCTTAAATAAATTTTATAGATTTTAAATATTGGTTTTAAATACATGAATAATTATAATTGTCTTTTATACAAAGAGTAATAAACAAAGTTCAGAGAGAAAAGCTAATTGATTTCAAACGCAACTTTGGTATCAGTAGGAAAATTTGATTTTAAACTACATCATCTTTTAATCATAGGAATTCTTTCACTGTCCTTTTCTGTTTCATTTTTAATTAGATCCCAAGCAGCTGATTATGG
>NZ_AHJG01000183.1:0-24818 GCF_000241145.1 Candidatus Nitrosarchaeum limnium BG20
TGTTGCCTTGCCTTTTGGTGTTGCCTTGCCTTTTGATTCTTTTGTCATTTTTTTAACCATTAATGTCGAAAAACAAGAGGTTACCTTGTTTTTAAATATTATGCAGAATTATTTTTTTAAATAACTGAAATCTAAAATTGGCCTTTTTGGTCATTTGATCAAATTTAACAAATATCTATCTTTGATCTGATCTACGATGATCTTTTGGGAAGTGTGATTGTAACAGTTGTTGGATTATTTTTTAAATCAATTATTCCTCCATGCTGGTCTATAATACTTTGTACACTGGATAATCCTAATCCAGTTCCCTCTTGTTTTGTAGTAAATAATGGGTCAAATATTTTTTGAAGATGTTCATTTGGTACACCACTTCCTGAATCTTGTATTGTGATAGTTATTGCAATAGGCGTTTCAACAATTTCAATTAATATCTGCCCTTTTTCTAATCCTATAGCCTGAATAGAATTTAAAAGTAAATTACCCATAACAACCTCCATTTTAACACGATCACAATTGTATATGCTATCCTTTTTTGGAAGTATCACCCTTATGTTTTCTGGAATTTTTTGTAATTGTAATGAATTTTCAATGATTTGTTTTAGGGATTCATCTTTTTTATCCAGTGGTGTATGTTGGACATAATCTAACACCCCATCAATTTGATGAGTCATTCTGAAAATTGATGCTTCCATCAATTCTAATCTTTTCATAACAAAATCATCAATTGGCATTCCTTTTCTTAGCTTTAATATTCCCACAGTGCCTTTGATAACGGTTAAAGGATTTTTCAAATCATGTGAAACACGAGAAGAAAGCTCACCTATTGCTGAAAGTCGTTCTGATTCAACTAGTTTCTTAGTTTTTTCTTTTAATTCTAATTCTAAATTGTTTTTCTTTTTTACCAATTCTGATTCTGCCTTTGCAATTTTCGATAAATTCTCATGTAGTTTTTCATTTAGTTCCTCAGATAATTTTTTTTCATCTTCTAATTGTTTGTATATTAATTCCATTTTTCTATCATTAAATGCCTCTATTGCTGAAAATGAATCCTGAAATAATTTTTTGGTTATTACATCGTTAATTTTTGAATTTTTTTGGGTTTCATTATTTAGATCATCAATTGATATGGAATTTGATTTTTTTCCTATATCGTCTTTTTGTTGTTGAACTGAAGATTCTCCTAAACTTGATTTATGTGGATGGAAGAATATTGTTCTACGTGGTGCATTTGATGGATCTGCATCTTTTTCATCAAAATCCTTTCTGTAGAGGTACTTTCGCATACTTTATGGAATAATAAGCACGATTTAGATTTCTGAGTGTTTAAGTTAGACAGACACTCTCTATATTTTCATTTATCTGTAAAGTAACATGAATGTTTAACATAATCAAACAATTTGATAAATTATGCAAATATCTAATTTACTAATGGGCAGACAATATCCTATAATTCTAATCATTGATGATTCAAAGGCGTTTAGAGAATTTGCCAAATATTCTATCCGAGAAGACATAAAATTTGTAAATATATTTCAGGCTTCGACTGGAGTGGAAGGATTACAATTATTTTTGAAGTATAAACCAGATGTAATACTATTAGATTGGAAAATGCCTGGAATTGATGGATTAACCGTGTTGGAAGCTATAGTCAAAGATGATCCAGCTACTAAAGTCATTATGACAACCGCATATGATGATGATCAAAATCTCATAAATGATATGATGAAGCGTGGAGCTTTTAGCTTTGTTCCAAAACCAATGAATAGGATAAATTTGCTAAAAGTGATAGCGGATGCATTACGTGAACGAAAAAACTCTAAATTTTATGGTCAAATCATACCTAAAAAAATAGAATCTGTATAATATGTTTAAATGATTTTTCACATCTCTGCATAATAGTAAATAGAAACAGATGTTTTTGCTAATATACTCCTGTTTTTCGTTTTTCATTAACTTCTTCTTATAATCAATATTGGCAAATTATTATCTTGAGTATCTCATGTTTAAATGGACTATATTAGTAGCATTGATTGGAATTCCATTATTTGTTTTGTATATGTATGATTTTCAAAGTAATGCTCATACTACTGACACTGATATGAGTAAATCTTCTATTGTGGATATAGGATATGAGTTTGTTAAGCAGGCATCTCATGATGAAACTAAAGAAAACTCATTAGGAAATATCATGGATATTACTGATAGAGATATCGAAAAAGAAAAAGAAATTCCTGATCTTTCTGCAAGTGAAAGAATTCAAAATAATGGAGTAAGATTAAGCACAAGTTACAATCAAGCTAGTTATGATTATTCAACTGGAAAGATACTTGCAGAAGAATATTTCTTGAAATTACTAGATTATAAGATAAAATATGAGAAATACATGACTGCTATAGATTCATACATTGGAAAGGAAGACATTACAATTCAAAAAAATTCCATGGTACAAGAACTCAACGAAATTAATCAACAAATTAACACTTTGAAAAATTCTAAAAACTCTGAAGATGGTTGGGAAACAAAATCTGAATATGAGAAATATAGGAAATTACTCCCATCGATGTTTGCTCCTTGAGTATTAGTTTAAAATTATAACATTATCAAAAATTGGACTGTATGATTTAAACAGACTATTAGTTATATTAAGAAAATTTAACTCAAGATTATGAGCCTATTCAGAAAAAAATCACAAACTATAGGTTTGGTGTGCAAAATTTGCAATATGGAATTTTCTGAATCTCACAGAACACAAATACACATGATAAAAGCCCATTCAAAACCACGTAAATCATAATACTGATTATTCTTTATGTCATGACTTTATCAAATAAAAATAAAACTTTTGCATCTAAACTTGAATTTTTAATAGTTGCTGTATCATTAATTGCTATTTTAATTCCTTTACGAATACTATCTAGGGAGATATTTGCTGATGGATGGATTGCCTCCCTTGGTTTGATTACCTTAGTATTTGGAATTATCTTATTTCTTGCAAAAAAAGAAAAAATTGGAGTGTTTGGGCGGATGTTCATAAGACAGATTACAAAAACTCATCAGGGTAAAAAAAAATTGATCGTCTATTCTCAGACGATATTATTTTTATCAGTTGGGCTTTTTACAATATTTAGCATACACTCAGGCAATCATGATTATTATGATTTAAAACAGCAGGTAATTGAGGAATTACACAAACAAGGAATCTTAGTAGATTCTAATTTGAATTATGATGCAATTCATAAAATTACATCTCAAATTACTCCAAATCAACAAATTGGTGCAATTACTGCATTGCCAATTTTGTCAGTTCAAGACTTTAAAGTTTTTTCAGTAGTCTTGGCCGTTACTGATCATTTGATGGGAGGATGGGTAATGTATTTCTGGCAAGTTATGATAATTGAATGCATAGAATTTAGTGTATTTTTAGGTATTAGTAAAAGATATTTTTTAAAAAACATTAATCATTAATCTGTATTTCTTGCATCAATATATTCTTGCCATGTTTTATCTTTGAGTATCTTTGCTTCATCTAATAATTTTTTTGTCTGCAATTTAGTATTTTCATCTCCAGAATTTTTAATAGATTTCCAGGTTTCTTTTATTACCTTCCAAGAGTTAAACGCATCTCTAAAATTAAGAAATGTTTCTTTTATTTTATTTATCTTTTCACTTTTTTCTGAATTAATTTTTTCTGATTCACCCTGAGCTTGTTTTCTTGCTTCCTTATTGTCAATAGAATTATGTGTTGCATGACTTGATGAAATGCTAGGTGATATAAGTAAAAATATCCCAAGAATAACGGTGATTACTAAAAAATATGCTCTCATATTCATATGATCAACAACTATGCTATAATTCGCTGTATGTATTTTTTAAATTAACAATTAAATGTAAAATAAATTTATCACAAGTCAATTTTTGTAGAATTTAAACAAACAGATTGTTTATAATAGGTTTATTTTTAATTTAACATGTCAAAAATCAATTGTAATAACTGCAATCTGGTATTTTCTTCAGAATTAGAATATTATGCACACCATATAACTGCACACAAATGTATCTCAACATCAATTAAAAAAATTTTAATTTTGGGGGGAGGGTTTGGAGGAATTACAACATTACAAAACATTGAAAAAAAATTTGCAAATGATCCGGTAGAAATAACAATAATCTCTAATGATAATTTTTTTCTTTTTACACCAATGCTGCCTCAAGTAGTTTCAGGATTAATTCATGCAAGTAACATTTCTACGCCTATCAGATATTTTTGTAAAAAAGCAAAATTTTTACAAGCTAATGTTGAATCTATTGATCTAGATCAACAATTAGTGACAATTCAAAGATCATTTGATAATAAACTCCATACTCTGGAATATGATTATCTTGTATTATCGTTGGGTGGTAAAAGTAATTATTTTAAAAATGAAAATTTGAAAAAACATTCATTTTCAATGAAAAGTATTGAGGATGCAATCGCAGTTAAAAACCACATAATTTTGATGCTTGAACACGCTGCTCAAACAGGAAATTATGAATTACAAAAAAACCTATTGACATTTGTTGTTGTGGGGGGTGGATTTGCAGGTGTAGAGACAATAAGTGAGATTAATCATTTTGTTAGACAGTCAATTTCAAAATTTTATAAAAGTATTAATCCAAAAAATGTCAATGTGATATTAATTTCATCAAAAGATAGAATTTTACCCGAAATTAATGAAGAACTGGCAAATACCGCTTTAAGATTTTTGGAGAAAGAGGGTATTACAGTATTGAAAAACTCAAGAGCAACGGATGCAGGAGAAGAATTTGTTCTTTTGAATAACGGTGAAAAAATATCATGTGCAACATTGATTTGGACTGGCGGTATAACTATGAAAAAAGTGATTTCTGAATTAAAATGTGAACATGGAGATAACGGTAGAGTTAAAGTTGATGAGACTTTAAAAATTAAAAACAGAGATAATGTATTTGCATTGGGTGATTGTGCATGGATACCTGATATTTCAACAAATAGTATCTATCCATCTACTGCACAACATGCAATCAGAGAAGGAAAAATAATTGCTGAAAATCTCAAGATCTCATTTGACAGTAAGAATCAATTAAAGAAATTTTCATTTAACAGTATGGGAATTATGGCAATAATTGGAAATAGAATGGGGATTGCTACCATATCAGGACATGACATTAGTGGGATAATGGCTTGGTCAATTTGGAGATTCTATTATCTGTCAAAAATTCCAACGTTTGGTAAAAAAATTAAAGTCTTTGTAGATTGGTCAATTGATTTCTTATTGCCACGTGATGTAACTCTAATTGGAACAATTAAAAAGAAAGAAATTCATGGTATACATATAACAGATAAAATACCTTCAATTAAGGAACAACTATCAATGAAGTTTTAATTATTATCTAAACATTACACAAACATGATTTTCATTAGATATAACGTAAAAAGAAAACCCGCTTAATACAACTTCAAATATTTTTTCAAAAAATTTCTTTAGAAAAAGTGTTCCATTAATGCCTGCAGTATGCTCAACTTTGAAAATACTCATTCCTGTTTTTTGAACATATTCAAAAGTCCCAAAACATGAATCATGGAAAAATTTTTCACATGCTTTTACAATTTCTGGAATATTTTTTGAGCCTAAAAGAAACGAATTTGTATTAATCAAATCCAAAACAATTTCATTAATTACCTCGTCAATTGAATTATTTATCCTACTGATAATTGTACTATTTTTTGATTTTTTTGTATTGTCTATAGTGTTTACATTAATTGGTTTTTCAAATTCTAAAAAGAGGTTATTTTTTATCACAACTAGATCATTTGAAGTTTTTTCCAGATTCTTATACAAACAAATTATTTTCAATTGAATATATTATTACTACATGTGTGTTGTTTTCACACATACATGATTTAGAGAAAATTGTGAATTATCCACTATATAGATAATACAATGTTTGTAGATGGTTTATTTGACTAACAGAACAGGAACAGGGGAATGTTGAGATATTTCAAGAGATACACTTCCAAGCATCAGTTTTCTACCAGTACTAGCACTATTACCTCTAGTTCCCATTATCACTAAATCTGAACGTGTGGAGTAAATATAAGATATTATGGATTCTGATATTGAAGAAGATATTGTCATGTAGGAATTACATGCTATGTTATATTTTTCTGCAACTTTTTTAAGCTCATTATGTTTTAACTTTACATTCAACAACTTTTCTTTTTCTATGACTGTTTGATGTGCATTATAATCTAGAAAAGAGCTAGGTAATTGATCACTGTGAAATACTGAAAGAATCAAAATCTCTGTTTTATGATTCATATCCAGATTAACTGCATACCAAAATGCTTTTTCAGAAAGTTTTGAATCATCAAATGGAATTAAAATTTTTCTAAAAATTGGAATTGGGTTTTCGCTCTTATTTTGAGAGGTTAATTGCATAATTAATTTAGTTTTTTAAATTTAAAAAATGATGTTTGATCAATTCAAACAATACACATGTGTGTGTTCAGTCTATTTCGATTTACTGTGTAATTTTTTCATAATATCTAAATAAGTTGTTATTTGTGCATGTGTGGGCTCAATATTTTTAAGATTTTTTATATCCACATTCAGTTTTTCTAATTCGGTGTAGGTAGACGTATCTTCAATAATATTCAACATAGTTTGTAAACTGAATGGTTTTTGAAGAAGTTCAACAATTTGTTTTAAAGTTTTAATTGATTCTTTTAGTGTATCTTCTACATATGCAGATGCAAATAATATTCTCTGATCAGGACATTTAGATAATATTTCAGAAGCTACATCCATACCGTTTTTTCCAGGTAATTGATAATCCAAAATAACTATATCAAAATAAGATGTATTTGTTCCAGACTGCATTTTTGAAAAAAAAGTCTTCAGTGCAGATTCACCATCCGTAGCCAGAACTACAGTATGTTTGTGGGATTCTAAAAATGTCTGATACTCTTCAAGTAAATCTATTTCATCTTCAACAATTAAGATTTTCATAGTAAATTAATATCCAATATGTTGTTTATTAACCATTGTGACTGTCTCTGAATCATTTTTAGATATTTTATCAATTGTTTCCATAATCTGATTTATTCTAAATGGCTTAAAGATTAATGCATCTGCTTTAGATTCTTTTAATTTAGTATATGTTTCCTGAGAAAGATCTGCCGTAATCATGACAATTTTTAATTCTGGATGAGATGCTTTTAGATTATTTAATAAATAAAATCCATCATATTTAGGCATCCAAATATCTGAAAATACTATGTCTGGACGTAGTTCTTCAAACAATTTAATTCCTTCAAACCCGTTATAGGCCTTACCAACTACATCGATGTCATGCAACATGAGGAATTCAGAAAAAACTTCAGCTGTATCAAAATCATCATCAACTACTATTACTCTTGGCATAGTGATTTACTTTTTTTCTTAATCAAAAGAAATTGGGTGAATCATTTAAACAAACAAGATTGTTTGTTGAAAATAAACAACCAGTAATTCAAGTTAGATTATCTCATAAAAAAATATTGTTACAAATTACAAGTCACGCTCAATTTAGAATTGGCATATGCATATCAATGATAATACTACTACTTGGAATTGTTTCGATTTATACTATAAAAACAATGGATGAAATTAATCAGAATTTTAATTATCATATAGAATATGATCAAACCATATCTAATTTTGAAAATATTAAATATAGTTATGATAAACAGGCAAGCATATTTGAAAGATTAATAATTGAAAAAAACTATAATGAAATAGGTAATTTTTGGATTTACAACACAGAAATAAAAAAGGAATTAAAAGATTTCAATAATCTTGTAGTAAACAATCAAAAAACTGGAGATTTTCTACCTGTAAGTAAATCGTCTGAATTACAAAGGAATTTTGACTCATTTTATGAATTACATATGAATTATGAGAATAGCGTATCCTTGGCATTAAATTATTATTATGAGGGTAAACAACAAGATTTTCTAAGAGAATATGATAACATAAAATATCAGCAATCAGAATTATTTGAAAAAATAGATACTATAAACCAGACTTTGAGAACTATTCCTGATTCTTCAATGCTATCAATTGGGTATATTGTAGACAGTTTTCAAATTTTTCAAATAATAATGATTGTATTGCTAGGAATTATTACAACAATGCTTGTATTTTTCCTAAATCAAACTAATGTAAATTTAAAATTAGAGATAAAAAATCAGACAGAAAATTTGAATCAACTAAATAAGAAACTAAAAGAAATGGATTTAAAAAGAAAAGAATTCATCTCTATTGCTTCACATGAATTAAAGGGTCCACTCCAACCGATTTTTGGCTTTGTAGAACTAGCTAAAACTGAAATTATCTCAAAACAGGAGGCTCTGGAAGGTATATCCAGTATTGCTTTTCATCTTGAAAATATTGCAAATAACGTATTAGATCTTACAAAAATTGAAAACAACGAATTAGAATTACATTTAGAAAAGTGTAGTATAAACAACATAATTCAAGAAGTTGTAGACTCTGAAAATTTCAATCCTGAAAGAAAAGTTCCAATTAAAATAAAATTGGATGTAGATGTAATGCTAAATTTGGATAAGACTCGGATAAAACAAGTTTTTAGAAATATTTTAGATAATTGTATAAAATTTACAGAGGTTGGAGAAATAAGTATTCACACTCATCTATTAAAAGATCAAAAAACATTAAAATTATTTTTTAGCGATACAGGTCCTGAAATTCCTACTGAAGTTTTACCTAAAATGTTCAATGAGGTAGTCACTATGGATATTAATAAAATTTCTGGGTTTGGACTTGGATTGTATATTTCAAAAAAAATAATTGATGCACATAAAGGCAAAATTTCAGCTTATAACAACAATAACTATCCAATGTTTGAAATAACTCTACCCTTAATTACATTTGAATATAATCAAAATGCATCAAATACAGAGAATTTAGAAAAGACCATCAAACATAATTGAACTACTGTACTAATAGATAATTCAAACTATACCACTTCTAAAATTTTTGAAAGTTCAAAAGGTTTTTGAAGAAACGTGATTTTATTTTTCAGTTTTGAATATGTTCTTTCAGCTGAAATTGCAGTTGCTGATGCAAGAATTATTTTTTGGTTTGGGTTTAATGACAATATGTCTATTGCAACGTCTGCACCACTTCTTTTTGGCATTGAATGATCTAAGATTATAACGTCAAATTTATTCTCGTTTGAGTTATCGGTTAATGTTTGAGTATATTTTTTAATACATTCATCCCCATCTGTTGCTATTTCAACTAAATGATCATTGCTTTCAAGTAATTTAGCATATTGCATTGAGGTGAATTTGTTGTCTTCTGCAATTAGAATTCTTTTTGTCATATTTTTAATAATCCTGGCTGCTTTATCATGAATTGTTTGTTCAATTCAAACATTTTTTATTCTCTTTTTTCTTTTAATACAGTTCGTTCAATTGTTACACATTATATCATATTATCAAAACATCCTCTATCAAAATATGATATTTTCCAATCATGATAATTATGATGAAATGGACTATAATTCAAAAGAGGAGGCTCATTTATTAGAAAAATTCAATGATTATGTAAACTTGGAGCAAAAAATATCTAAACGTGAATTTCTTGAAATCTCTGATGAAATAAAACCAGGTAAATTTGGAAAACGATTTATCATATCTTCAATGATACAGGGGGCTATTCTTACAGGTTTGACAATAGCTTTGTTCTTAAATCAGATTCTAGTTTTTAATGGCAATATTGAAAATATGTTTGAGTTTGCATTTACTGATAATTTGGGAATCTTCTTTTTTGGGTATATTTTACAAATAGGATTAACTGCAGGGTTGGCAATTACCGGCTTATTTTATAATCATATTGAAGCTAATCTTGAACGAAAGTTTACCAAAATATCTACAATGCTGTCATGGCTTCATCTGTTTGGAACAAATATCTTTGGTAATGCAATTACTGGTTCATTGATTTTTGCTGGAATTGCTACAAGTGCTTTGTATCAATCAGAATATGCATATATGATAAAATCAATTCCTCCTTTTGTTTACTTGTCAACAATTTGTTTAGCTATTGTTCTTGCCATTGGAATTATTGGTACTCTATACACATCAATAAGAAAACAGACTGATGATTAAGATAATGCACAAATTGGTAGTATTTTAATCCATATATCATAGGCATTTACATTATCAATATCTCGTATTGAT
Organism: Candidatus Nitrosarchaeum limnium BG20; assembly: GCF_000241145.1. Classification (NCBI taxonomy): domain Archaea; kingdom Thermoproteati; phylum Nitrososphaerota; class Nitrososphaeria; order Nitrosopumilales; family Nitrosopumilaceae; genus Nitrosarchaeum; species Candidatus Nitrosarchaeum limnium. Next base: position 10,265 of record NZ_AHJG01000183.1, read on the forward strand.
GAAAATGATGTATCATCACAGTTTATTTTATCTGGGATTTGATAATCATCGGTATTTCCGAACATTGATGCAAGCTCTGTAGTCCAACCAGGAACTTGTACAGTTTTTGGCTGCATTTCGATTTTTTTATTATAATCTCCAATTAACAGACTGGCAATTTCATTTCCATCAAACTCTCCAGTTATTCCTACATTTTTTAATAGACCTGAAATCAAATCATCATCTACATCATGATTGCTTGGAATTTTCAATATTCCATTTAATACTTCTAAAATCATGTTATCATCTAGGGAATTTGTATTCAGATCCCCTGTAAGTGATGTATTTTTTAAATTTCCATCATCATATGTAATCGAGGTCACAGAATTTGATAATGGATTTGCCGTAAAAACTGTATTTGATTGAGGATCCATGACGATAGACTGTGGAGAATCCATTAATGAAATTGATTTGTATTGTGTATAATCATTACTGATTAAATAGAGTTCATTAGTATGTTCATTTGAAATGATTGTTATTCCGTTGTTTTGATTAGTATCCATTAACCATGCACCTGAATGAATTAAAATTTCGTAAATTATTTTATTGTTTTTAATATCTATCATAGTAATTTTATTTGCGTCCCAACTTGATACATATAAAATGTCAGTATTTTCATTAATTGAAATCCCCCATGGTTTAACTCCTGGATTTATTGAGTCAATTATAGTATCTTTGGTTCCATCTACAACATAAATAATTTCAGAATCGCCACTTGCAACATATACGTTGTTCGTTTTATGATCAATTGTTATCGACCATGGACCAGTCTTAAGAGGAATGGATGTAATTATTTCCATAGTGTAAGAATCAACAATAATAATATTGTTTGAGGCTAAATCGGATACGTAGATTTTTCCATTATTAGAATTAATTTGTAAATCCCAAAGTGACTGACCGATTTTTTTAGAATCAAGCATTTTATTACTTAATCCATCTATTACTGTTAATTTTCCAGATATTTTATCTGAAACAAAAACTAGGTGATGTTTAGTATCTACAGTTAATTTTGTAGGGTGGGAATTTTTTTCATTTATTATGATGGTATTTTTTAGTATCATGTTTTTTGAATCAATTACGCTAATAGTTCCTGAATCATAATTTGCAACATATAGATTATTTAATTGTGAATCTATCCCTATCCCCCTTGGATAATTTCCAACAACAACATTGTCTTGAACGGCATATGCGGTTTCCATGGTACCAGATATTAAAATAAATACAATTCCAATTAACCCATATACAATATTATTTCTATACATTATGATTTTATTACGACTGTAAAGACTATAGAAAGGGTGGAATTATGCCTGGAATTATCATTCCAATTTGGAAATGAATTCTAATTTTAAGCCTATTTTGTTCTTAATGCTTTATTGAGAATTAGACCGACATTTGATCTATCAAAAGGTTTTATGATATAATCACGAGCACCGAACTTCATAGCGTCTTGAACAATATGTTTTTGTTCAACCGAAGTCACCATTATCACTCTTGCGTGAGGATTAATTTTCATAATGCCTTTTAATGCTTGTAATCCATCTGCATTTGGCATATTCACATCCATTGTAACTAAATCTGGTTTATGTTGAATGTATTGTCGAACCGCTTCTACACCATCTGCGGCTTCTATAGTATCGCTACAAAGTCCATTAGATTTTAAAATGTCTTTTAGAACAGTTCTCATAAATGATGCATCATCTACAATTAGAATTTTTACCCCCTCTGACATTTTAACCTCGTCCAACTTTTGAAATTTTTAATGATTTTTTTAAAATAAATTTCATAATGAACATATGATTAAATTGTTAATATCCTCAAGCGTGTTTAATTTATACAGACAAAAAACATGGATATGAGACTAATTATAAAAAATAATTAGAATTCCTTTTTTTGATATATGCGTTCTCTGGGGTATAATAAATTAAAATAATTTTTCCCGTTAGTTCCAATCATTGATTCATCTTGACCAAGAATTAAAATACCACCTTTTTTTAATAAACTAAAAAACTTTTTAAATAATATTTCATGAGCTCGTCTATCATAATATATCAACACATTTCTACAAAAAATTATGTCAAAATATTTTCCAGTTGTTTGTAATAGATCTAGCCTTTCCAATTGGATATTTTTTTTAAACTCAGATTTTATTTTATAACGTTCATCAGGTAACACATCAAAATATGTTTGTAATTCTTGAGAATTTATATTTGATATCTTTTCTTTTTTATATATTCCTTGTTTGGCAGTTAGTATAGCTTTTTCGTTTATATCAGTTCCAATAATATTGTATTTCATATGTTTTTTCTTTAGATGTTTATCAAGTAAAATAGAAATACTATAAACCTCTTCACCAGTTGCACTTCCGCAACTCCATAAATCAATTGAGGAAAAATTAGAGTCATTATAAAAATTAGGGAGTATTTGATGTTCAAAAGTCTTCCAAACAGATGGATCTCTAAAAAATTTCGTTACATTTATGGAAAATGAATTATAAAGATTTTCAGATTCATTAACACTCGTTGAAAGTAAATCAACATATTTGTCAAAATCTAAAATTCCTAAATCACACATTCTATGATTAATCCGCCTCTCTAAAAAAGTAAGTTTAAAATTTTGTATATTTATGCCTGTTTTTTTCTTCATCAATGATATGACTGACTCCATTTTTTGTATTTTTCCTGAGTCCATCATATTATTTTTTCACCATTATTTTCCTTTACAAAAAATTCTTGTGAATTACAATCAAATGTAGCCCAACATCCATTTGATATACTCAGATGTTCGGAGACCAAAGGAATTTTTTTTCTTTTAAAATTAAACGAATTGCAGAGACATTTCTTTTTCCAATATTTAATGTAGAGTTATTGTCAATACAATCAAATATCTTTGCACCTCCTACGATTTTTGCCTGTAGAATAATATCTGGGTGAATCTCTTTCATTTTTTTTATTATGGTGTTAATTGCTTCATCTGCATACTTTCCTTCAAATTTTGTACCAAATGTAGACTTTCCAGTATTGTTTTTTGGCAACATTACATGTGCCATGCCGCATATTTTTTTTGATTTATCATAAAGACAAATTGCTACGCATGATCCAACAAATGTTCGTAATCTAATTTCATTGATTCCAATACCTAACCCTGCCATGGGGATTAAAATTTGATCATTTTCAATAGTAGTATTAGAAAACATTATTTTGCTTCCTCATCTTTTTTTAGTTTTATGTTTGTGTTTGTCTTGGAATCTTTATCTTTTATTTTCATTTCATCTAATAAAGCATCAATTTCTAAATTTCTCTCTCCTATCTTATTTACATTGGATGAATCAACATATTTACAAACAATGGTATCTTTAATTTGTGAACAAATTAATTTTCTTGCGTGCTCCGTATGTTGTATTATTAACATATGAATTTCAATTCCAGTTTGAGTTCCTTTAAGAAGAACTTCTGTTATCACTACATCATCGGTGATGTTGATGACGTCCTTTGTAGGTTCTAAAAGTAATTTTTGAATACCCCCTTCTTTGAATTTTGGTGTGGATAAATCGATACGAAAGCCTGTGTTTTCGGATAATGCATTGAAAAATGAGCCTGTCAAAATATTTGCCACCTCTTGTAAAGCAGAAGTTCCCATTTCATCAATTTCATTAACTTCAGTTCCCAATAGTTTTGAGGCAATTTTTATTGCATGGTGTAATTTTGTTGAATATAGTAATTCAATATGTAGATCTCCCTTACCGTTTAATCTTACAGAACACATTTGAATTTCATTTGAAGGTAAATGAAAATTTATCGAATTAGGATTATTTTCAAACATAGATAATTTATGTTTGATTGGTTCATTTAGTAAGAGTGATAGTGCATGACATGTTTTTTCAGTAATATAATCATCAATAGTTCCTTTTAATTTTTTTATTTCAGAATACCGTAAACTCATGAAATCACCTAATGAATTAGTAATGAAGGTTCTAAAACTAAAGAAACCTTTCCATCGGGAAGTATTGTTGCATTTGAAAACAGACCAGAGTATGTATTATCATCTAATTTTTTAATTACTACATCTTGATTTCGTTCAAATTTATCAATGATTAAACCATATTTTTTTTCATTGTTTTCAATTATGATTATTGTAACTGAATCTTTATTGGGTTCTTTTTTATCTATGCATAATAATTTATCCAATTCTATTAATGGAATTATTTGATTTTCAAAATTAATTACTTTATTTCCATGTAATGAAAAAACATCATTTGATTTAATTTTTATGGTAGTTAGAATATTGGATATTGGTAATACGAATTGTTGGTTTGATACAATAATAATTAATCCTTTAATGATCGATATGTTCATAGGTATTGATAGAATTATTGTAGTGCCTACATTTTTTTCACTATAAATTTTCACTGACCCTCCTACTGTTTCAACTTGAGAAATTACAACATCCATACCGACACCACGACCAGAGATATCTGTTATTTCTTCAGATGTTGAAAGACCAGGAGCTCCAATTAACTGAATTGCTTCCTGATGATTTAGTTTATTTGCTTCATCTTGTGTAATTATTTTTTTTTCTATAGCTTTTTGCTTTACTTTTTCTTCATCTATTCCTTTACCATCATCTTTTACAGTAATTAGGATATGTTCTCCTTTTCTAGAGGCAGTTAAGGAAATGTTTCCTTTTTCTGATTTTTTATGTTTTTTTCTTTCTTCAGCAGATTCAATCCCATGGTCAGCACAATTCCTTAGAATATGTAAAAGAGGTTCAGTTATCGAATCCAATATACTTCGATCTAGATTAATACCAGAATCATCCATTTCTAAATGAATTTCCTTCCCTAAACGCTTAGAAATATCCCGTACAGTTAGACTAAATCTGTTAAAAATTTGATTAACTGGAACTAATCGTATTTGCATTGATCTGTGTTGTAAATCGGTAATTAAATGATCAATATCATATAGGATTTGTTTTGATTCTTCATAATTTTTATCATCAATAGTTTGTTTAAGCCTCATTTTAGAAATCATCAATTCTCCTACTGAATTAACTAGTGTATCAAGATCTGTCATTTTTACACGAATTGTTGGAGATATACTAGATGTATTTTTATGTGCAAAAAGATATTGAATTTCATCTCCAGGATTTTTAAGTTTTTTTAGATAGGGTTCAAGGTCGACTCTGAATTTTTCATCAGTGATCATCTGTTGTAAAAGATTAACAAATGTAAATAGAATATCCGTTATATGAGGAGTGAGTTTTTCAAGCCCATTTCTAAGATTGTCAAACACGTTTTCAATATTTTTACATAGTTCAACGGTATCTGAATACCCCATAGTTGATGCCATTCCTTTAACAGTATGTGCTGAACGAAAAATTTGATCCAAATATGATTTTTCGTTAGGTTTTTCAGCTAATTTTAAAAGTGTTTGATTAATTATTGTAACATGTTCAAGAGATTCAGATACATACATCTCTCTATAATTATTATCTGACAAGATTTTGTATCTCCTCAGATATTTTTAAAGCAATTTTGTTTAATGGTAAAACAAAATCTGCAGATTTAAGATCAATTACTTCTTTTGGCATTCCAAATATTACACATGTTTCTTTGTTTTGAACAATTGTACGACCCCCTCTTTTTTTGATAGTTTTCATTCCAAATCCTCCATCATGTCCCATACCTGTCAGAATTATACCTACAAGATTAGTTCCATAAACTTCTGAAGCAGAAATCATTGTCATATTCACTGAAGGTCTAACACCAAATCTTTTATCACTGCAATCAAGATGAATTTTTTTATTTGGTTGAACAATCATATGAAAATCCCCTGGAGCCACAAGTATCTCTCCATCTTTTATTAGGTCTCCTTCCTCTGCTTCTTTTACTTTAAATCCAGAATTTTCCGATAATCTTAATGCAAATTGTTTAGTAAAATTTTTTGGCATATGCTGAACTAATAAAATACCTGCAGGTAAATCTCTAGGTAAATCATTGAGAATCTTTTGAAGAGTACTTGGACCACCTGTTGATGAACCTATGACAACCAATCTTTCAGATGTATTTGAAGTTTGATTTTTTTTTGGATTTGGTTTTAACAAACAGATGTTTTCTTGAATTAATTGATAAGGGTCAGATTTATACGCGATTTTTATTTTACTGACAAGTATTTCTTTTAAATTATTATCTTCATTTGTGTTTGATTGGATTGTTACAAAATCTACTGCACCGTTTTCTAATGCATCTAAAACAATTTTTGTCCCTTTTTGAGAGAAACTACTTACAACGATTATAGGAAGTAAAACTTCACTTTTAATCATTTTTTCTATAAATGTTAATCCATCCATTTTTGGCATTTCTAAATCTAATAAAATAACATCAGGTTTTTTCAAATTTATTTTTGAAATAGCATCTTCACCATCAATGGCTGTAAATATCACTTCTATTTCATCAGAAGTGACTAAATCACTTAGATATTTTCTCATTAAATTAGAATCATTAATTATACAAACTTTGATGGGTTTCAATTTTTGTTCTAACATTGAAATCCCTGTTTAAAATTTTTAAAACAATATTCATTAATATCATAATAATCCATATTTTTTTTAGCTAAAAAGTAATAATAATCAGATGTGTGTTTATGAAGAACACACTAAATTATGTACTTTTTAATTTTTCATTTAATTCATTTTGAACTTCATGAGCTCGTATTAAGGAATTCTGTAATTGATTGTATAAAACAAGATTATTTTCATTTTTTGCTTTGATTTTCAATTCTATTAATTCTACAATTAGACCTTCCAAATATCCACGTGCCCATGTTTGACCTTTTTTTCTGGATTGTTTTGGTTTAAGATCAATTTCATCCCACATTGAATTAAGATCTGTTCGATATTGTTGAAACACTAAACAAATTAACATTAATCTAAACTTAAGATAATTGGTTAAAAGAGCCTAAAATGATTTCCAAAGTGGTAATGAATTAATAAATTGGTTATTAAAAAATATTATTTATTAATTTCCTGTTTTATCAATTCATCAATTTCTGGAGTAATGCCATTTATTTCACATGTGTCTTTGAAATTTTTTAAATTATGCCCTATATGATTTGATGAATCATTATGATTATCAGTATAATTAGAATGATTTAGAAATTTTTCAATATCTAATATCATAATTATATTATCATGAATTTTTACAATTCCTTTAAAGAAATTATTATCTGCAAACATATTGGATGGAACATCATCTATATCTTTAGACGAAATTTTTATTACATCATTTACTTCATCTACTAATAAACCGGTCAAGGTATTGTTTACATCTGTTACTAAAATTCTCTGTTTTGAATTTGCTGAAATAATTGTTTCACCAAGACCCAATTTACTATTAACATCTATCACAGGTATTATTTTACCTCTTAAATTCATCAATCCTTTAACATAAGATTTAGATTTTGGAATTTTTGTAACGGTATCAACAATTCTAATTTCTTTTACTTGATCAATTGAAATGCAGTAATTCCCTTTCTTTTTTGATTTTTCTGCAACTGTAAAAGATACAACTTGGAGAACATCGTTTATTATAATTTCTGTTGACATTAAATTTCAAATACAAAAAAAGGAATTAATCATTAGTTTGTATTATATGAACAAAATAAAATAGAAAAATCAAATTTAATCAACTTTGTAATATGCAAATTATTATAATTTATTCAGTATGTATTTGCCGACATACATTGAATATCACCTGTTTTTAATTGTTCAACGATTTTTTTGAGGTGAGGTTTTACAGGCTTACCTTTTTCCATGTTTAGACATGCTTCTTCAATACCTGTAAGTATCATTAATTCTGTAATTGGGGTATCCACACGGATGTATCCTTGAAGGGTATTATTTTCATCAAATTTTGGAGTAATGGATGTTTTTACCCAGAATATGCTACCATCTTTTGCTCTGTTTCTCAAATACCCTTGAAATAAATTCCCATTGTTAATTGTCTTCCAAAGTAATTCATGAACAGTTTCATCATGCCATTCAGATTTTATAATTTGATATCTTTCACCATGAATTTCCTCTAATGGAAATTTCGTATAATCTAAAAAGGATTTGTTAGAATAATTAATAATTCCATCTATATCTAAAATTGATATCATGGTGGATGAATCTAATGAATCAACTATATCGGTTAGAGTTTTTATATTTTTATTTGTATTTTGTAGATTTTGTGTCTCTTTATCTTTGGCATTAACTATATCTTCAAAACTTTTTAAATTTGTTTGAGCAACAGACAGTATTTCTTCACTCGCTGCAGTAGCTTCTTCAGTGCCACTTGATACTTGCTCTGTTGCAGCTGAAATTTCTTGCATCTGAGAAACAACTTCTGTTATGGATGTTGTAATCCCCTTTATGGAATTAAGAATATTTGTAATTACATCATATGCATCTTGTACTACAATGTTACCTTTTTCAATACTTATTGTTGTTTTATCTGAAGATTCTTTCAGTGAACTAATTATATCAGAAATTTCTTCAGCGCCTTTTTTTGAATTTTCTGCTAATCGCCTTACTTCTTCTGCAACTACAGCAAAGCCTCTACCTACATCCCCTGCACGTGCAGCTTCAATAGCTGCATTTAGTGCTAAAAGATTAGTTTGCTCTGCAATTTGAGTAATAAATTCTGTCATATTGTCAACTTTTGATAATTCCTTTGCAAGTTTTTTAACATCGTTTGAGGATTCTGATACTATGGACTTCATACTATTCATCTTACTCATTCCTTTTTCGGCATCACTTCCAATAGTTCTGGTAATTTGCTCTGATTGTTTCATCATCTCCATAGTTTTAATTGCATTAGACGCTACCCCTTGAATTGCCATTGCAATTGATTGGATGGATTGAGATACTTCTTCAATCCCGCTTGTTTGGCTTTTTGTTGCATTTTCTAATTCAGCAACTGTATCAGTTAGTTGTTCAGACATTAATACAGTTTCTCCTAGTGATCTTTGTATCTTGGTTGTTAGCTTTTCACCCGTAAAATTTTCAAGTTGTGAAATAACATCATTCTTTTTTATATTAATTTTTTTATCGATTATATTTGTAGTTTGTATCGTCATAACATCATACAATTGAATTTTAAAGATAATGATTTGTTTGTTCATAAAGAACAAAGATCAATAGTATGGAAGAATTACCCATCAATATAATTTCAAAGAAATGATAATTAATTTATTTTATTAAAAAATTCTCATTGAGCATATTCTAAAATAATATTTTGTCATTTACAGACTAAATTAAACACCAGGAATTATCCCTGGTAATGGGGCTGTAAATATTATCTGCTCCAAAAATTCAGACATGAATGAACTTATTACATACATAGATACCCCTCCAATTACAAGTAATAACCCAATATAGAAAAATACTGTTTTGTATAGTCCACCTTTCACTATTTTTATTGCAAATCCACTGATCACAGAAGTCATGATTACTAAAACAGGCATCATGGCACTCATTAAACCAGGATCGATTGGAGTTAATTCAAATGCCACATTTGAAAGATCTCCGCCAGATATTCCGTTGAATAAATCAGTTAGTTTATTCATTAATCCAAAGACTGAAAGAGAAAGTACGTGTAATATTATTACAACTAGTTGAAATGTTGATGCATTTTGAATACGTTTACCTCTTAACTCGTTAATTTTTTTTGTTAGATCTGATACAACGTTTCCAACTATATTCATATCAGCACCTTTGTAAATTCCAGCGGAGATAATTGAATTTCCACTTGCAATTAAATGGTTTTCAGTCTCTATTGAAAATAATTCAAAGCCAATTATTTGATCAATTCTATTTTTAATTCTGTTTTTAAATGAATCAATAAAGATTTGAATTGTTCCGAAATTACTTCGCATAACTGCCTGCAGTGCTTGTCCCATGGACCCAACCGTGGCAAATAGTTGACAGAAATGAAGAATAAATGTCGGATACCACTCAGTATAACTAGTAATTTTGGATTCTGCTTTTTTGGCTAAAATACCAGGATAAAGTAGTGGGATTCCTCCCAAACCAACAGCTAAAACAGGAGGTACAATACCTGTAATTATTAAAACTGCGGATATTCCTACACTTGCACCAATTACAAGATATATTTTCATTCGAAATTGTTTTTCAATCACTGGGTTGATATGTGCTAGTTTATCCCTAGGGAACATAAAATACATCATAGCAACAAAAACAGCCATTCCTGAACCAGTACCCATCATTGAAATTATAAGAATCTGACCAGAATCTCCGAATCCCATTAACATGCTCATAATAGAATTTGCAGAGATCATAAATGCTGCTGTGGACATTAACGTGTAAAACATTTCTGAAAATAATTTTTGAGTTTCAAGATTTGCCTCGTATTTGATAGAGTATGTTAAAATCGAATTTTTTAGTTCATCTCTGAAAAATGCTTTAAGATCATCACCTAATCTAACTACCTGTGAAAGTTTTACCAAAAGTAATTTCATGGGATCATCTTTTCTATTTGAGACAATTTTTCCCATCATCTCACACGCTGTTGCAAGTCCATATGACCACCCTATTCCTAATCTATATGTGTCCTTGAATGCAGCAGAGTATTTTCCATATTTGGAATCTTTTGCTGTTTTGAATAAATCCACTGCTCCAATTTCACCCGTTGCTATACTATACAAATATGCCATGAAATACACAAAATTCTCATCAATTTTTCCTCCTGTTGCTAAAAGACCTTTGATGTCAGGTATTACATTTGAAATCAATGCATTGCGAGCTCCTTGTAATATTGTTCTAGACCAATTTCCCTACAATGAGAGATTGCGTTAAACACATCATAATAATTAAAAATTTTTTTCTCTAGCATTCTTTCTAATATTTTTGCACGTAAAGCCAATTCATCATAAAGTAAGGCTTCATCTTTTCTCTTCATTCCTCTTCGTTCTAAAACCTTTGAGATGAAAAGGGCACTACTTCCTTTTCCTTTGAATCTAACTGTATCAGTTCCAGCATCCCAATCAAAAACAGGAATAAACATTACGTTTCCATCATTTGAAATTCCAATGATTTCATTAATTGATAAAACCCTACGTACTCTCTTTCCTTCCGGATTCAGAACTGCTGCTTGAAACAATGCCAAGTTTAGATTTTCCATGTATGTCTTTGGAATATTGATTGGAGCGTTTGACAATCTTTGGATGAGTGGAACCATACCTGCTGCGTGAAATGTTGCCATAACTGGGTGACCTGTCTGCATGGCAGAAAATGCAACGTTTCCTTCTGCACCTCTAATTTCTCCTACAAGTATATAATTTGGTCTCTGTCTTAATGCTGCTTTTAGCAAATCATCCATGGTAACACTAGATGCTTTATTTCCAGTATCTCTTGTGGCTTCAGTAATCCAGTTATTATGAGGTAGTGTTAACTCTGGAGTATCTTCTATCGTCACTACTTTCCAGTTGGATGGAATAAAAGCAGTTAATCCCATCAAAGTTGTTGTTTTTCCTGACGCTGTTTCTCCATTTACAAAAAGACTCATTCCAGCTTCTAACATCATCCAAAGGTATGCTGCTTCAGTGAAGTTTAACACACCTGATGAAAGCACTTGTATTATAGATAATGGGGTACTGGCAAATTTTCTTATTGTTGCGTTTGTTCCTTTTCTACTGATGTCCTTACCAAACACAATGTTAATTCTGGAACCATCAGGCAATGTAGCATCTACTACAGGTTTTGCATGAGATACAGTTTTTCCAAATTGTTCTGAAAGGCTAACAATTAATTCATCAATTGCATCAACACTAAGAAAAACAGGGACCTTTAATGTTCCAAAAGCTTTATGGATGATGTACATGTTTCCTGCTCCAATAATTGAAATATCTTCCAGATTTGGATCATTAAGAAATGGCTCTAAGAGACCAGTACCTGCTCTCTTTTGAAGAAAATGGTATTTTAAATTGACTAACTCTTTTGAATATACTGGGAGTTTTTTAATTTTAAAGGGATCTCCTAATTTTGAATAATCTACCGGAGTAGGAGAAGATACTAGAGTGTCATTTAGATAATTATTCACCATGTTAAATCGCTCTGTTATTTCGGCTGGTGGATCTAAACCTCCTGCTTTTGCAGCAAATACACGATCTGCGTATGCCATTAATGTCCTATCAGGTTCTTCTGGTTCTATAGTGACATATTCGTGATAGCCATCGTCTGCACTAGTATTTGGATTGATATGTACAAATGTGTCTTCTGCAACAGTGTAAATTAGATTAGGTTCTTTCAACTTTTTGTGTTCTGCTTTTAATTCATCTGAAAATAGTGGAAGCGGATTTCCTTTAGTCTGATATGCCTCCACATATTTTAACAAGTATGGTTTTTCTTGTAACTTTGCTACAAAGTTTTTGTCATTAATTGAAGATATGTTAAATCCCATTTTCTCACCTAAGCGTTAGCCATCGATACTGGAACAATCTTAATTCCAAAGATCAGATCAACCTCAAATGCAAATCCAGATTCAGGAGTATCTTTAGCACCTAATAATTTTATAATTTTTAAAGTCTTTACTTCTCTACTTCCAACAATAACCGTTCCTAGTTTAAGATAAACATCTGAAGCCCCAATAAGTGCAGTGTTAGCAGTCTTTGAAAAATCAGATGAATGACTCGTAATGATAATTGTTTTTCCTTTAGAAACTACTTGTTTACAAAAAGATAAGAAACTCATTATGGACTGATTATTAGAATTAATTACCATTGGTGAAATGGAGTCAATAATTATTCCGTCAACTAAAGTTAATTTCTGATTTATGAATTCTTGAATGGCAGGTAATATTTTTTCTGAATTATTTTCAGACCATTTGGCATTTTTAATAAATATTGGAACAAATATCAGTTGATTTCTTACAAACGGTTTTGAAAAATTAAACGTAAGTGATTTCATCTTTTGGATATACTGTGTAACTGTATTTTCAATTATACACAACAGTTTTACATTCTTTTTAGTTTTGGTTGTGAGATAACCATTCATTATTTGAGCAGCAATGGCACTTTTGCCAGTACCATGTTCACCCTCTATAAAGACTAAGGATGGTGTAGGGATGCCTCCACCAAATTGTCTGTCAAATTCTTCGTTACCCGTAGGAATAGTAAATACCACAATTACACCTCATGTTTGAAACAACATAAGTATGAAAATTTTTTATTTAAGAAAATGTTTGGTTTTTTTGAACAGAATTAGGCAGTAACAATAGTTTTTGTTGCAACAACTCCATTTTGTGTTGAGATAATTACTGTTAAATTTGTACTGAGTTTAATAGCATTATTGACTACAGAATCAATAGTAACAGTTTCACCATAATTTAGAATTTTTGGATCAATTACATCATTTCCAAATGTAGATAGACACCATTGACCTGTAACTGCAGGACATGTATTGACATATGTTAATTCATCAGTATGTACTGCACTGCCTATTGTATCAGTATATGTGATAAATACATTGAATTTTTCAAATTCCCATAATTTTTCAATATTATTATTTTCAATTACAAAGCTAACATTTGGAGTTAAAGGGATAGCTGAAATTGAATTTATGATAATTGATGTTTTTACTAATTTGTTTTCTAAATCAGTTCTTTGCATAGATGAATCAGAAACAGACATTATTTTATCAGTTAATCCCCCCAATGAAAACATCAAATAGATTATCCCAAACATGATAATTCCCCCACTAATTGCAACACTGAGTCCCATGATTAACCACTAACTTACGGAGAAAATATGATCATCTGTTACCCCATTAGATAAGATAATTTGAATTAGATATGAGGTAGATGGAGTTAAAGATGAGCTATCCTGAAGAGTGATTTTAATTGTGTTGCCTTGAGCCCAATCGGAATTTGTTGTTGTACCATCTCCAAAAACCCATCTTGGGGTAGAAGTGTCATTATATCCGATCATTTGTACTGAATTGATTTGTCCAAAATATAGATCCATTAAATTCAAATTTTGTATTGGCGACAAACCGGTATTTTTTACCCAAATATCAACAGATGTACTATTAATTTTATTTACGTGAATGATTTCAAATTTATTTAATAATTTATCTTTTTGAGCCTCAGTGGTAGCCGTTATGGTGCTTTCAAAAGTTCCTACTTTGCTAATTACAATTCCAGTAATTATTCCTGCTACAATTACAGATGCTATGATTAACACTCCTTCACTTAATATGCCTGATGCCATTATGATGCCTCATTTAAAAATAAAAGATCAGATGAATCAGATTTTTTAATATCTGATTTTAAGTTATTTTTATTATCGATAAATGATTTTAATTGTTTTTCATCATACTTAATCTTGGATGTTTTACAGTGGATTTTTGTTAATTCATAAACTTCTTGGGGTGAAAAATCCATTGAGAGTTCATCAATTATTGTCATGATTTCATTTGGAATGTTTTCTATCTCTATTACGGGTGTTGGTTCTTTGATTGG
>NZ_AHJG01000182.1:0-625 GCF_000241145.1 Candidatus Nitrosarchaeum limnium BG20
AAAGTTATTGCAAATGCATACATCACACCAGATCAAGTTTCAATAATTTTAGAAGATGCCATAGAGATTAACGTAGATACTCCTCCTTTCAAATCATTTTTTATAGATAGAATTATTGGAGAAATGAAGAGAAAAGACTCTGCAGAGGCAGAAACAGGAAAAATCCAAAAAGATCTGTAATTGATTACATAATTAACAAAAACGGTTCAGACATTAGAGAGATAATCATCAAAAATTACAGGCAGAAGAGAGAGTAAATGAGATAATTAATACTGCAGGATGGTCACTTACACGAATGCTTGAAAACATCAAAAAGTGATTTTATGGACAAGATAGTAGTTTTAGATTTTGGCTCACAGTACAGCCACTTGATTTGCAGAAGAATCAGAGAGTTTTCAGTGTATGCGGAGCTTGTTCCTTTTGACATTAGCTTTGAGGAATTGCAAAAGCACAACCCAAAGGGAATAATTTTTTCTGGAGGTCCATCAAGTGTGTATAATTCAAATGCTCCAGTTCCAGAGAGTAAAATTTTTGATATGAAATTACCATTACTTGGAATTTGTTATGGGCATCAACTAATTGTAAATAAATTCGGTGGCAAAGTAAAAAGAGCAAACAAGGAATA
>NZ_AHJG01000181.1:0-2346 GCF_000241145.1 Candidatus Nitrosarchaeum limnium BG20
GGAGAAATTTCTTTTATCTCTACTCCAGACAATGAACCAAATACGGTTTCAAGAAATGTTTGTTTGTCAAACGGTTTTAGATCAGAATATTCTTGTCCAACACCAAGATAGAGTACTGGTGTTGAAGTAATTTTTACAATAGATAATGCAGCACCACCACGTGCATCAGCATCACTTTTGGTCAAAATTGAACCATTGAATTTTACATGTTCAAAGAATTCTCTTGCTTGGTTTACAGTATCGTTACCAGCTAAAGAGTCACCGACAAAAATTTTAAAATCAGGATTTACAACTTTGGTGATTTTAGCAATTTGTTCCATTAGATTTTTGCTAGTTTGCATTCTACCTGCAGTATCAATTAGAACACAATCCATTTTGTGAGATTTTGCATAAAGAACTGCATCGCGTGCTACTGCTGCAGGATCGGAATTATAATTTTGAGCAACCAACTTTAGATTCAAACGATTTGTGTGCTCACGTAACTGTTCAATTGCACCTGCCCTGAATGTATCAGCTGCTGCTACCACAAGGGAATACTTTGCTTGTTGTAACATATGAGCAACTTTTGCGAGTGATGTGGTTTTTCCGGTTCCATTAATTCCTACGAATAAAATAAGAAAGGGTTGCCCTGTTTTCTTTTTTTCATTAATTTTTTCAAAGAGATCAATTGTACCTGCTTCATCAAACAGGGTCGATATACTGGAGATCAGACTATCTTTGACAAATTTTTCAATTGTGTTTTTTTCTACTCGAGAACCAATTAGACTATTTTTCAAATCAGACTTTATCGAATCAATTACTTCACTTGCTACATCAGATTCTAAAAGAGAAATTTCTAATTCAGTAAGAATTAGCTCGATATCTTTTTCGTTTAGTTCTTTTTCACCAAGACTTTTCGCTGCATTGGAAAATGCATTGCGAAGTTTATCAAACATTAGATTATCCTGAAGGATTTTGAGATGTCTCTTGCATTAGCATGTTTAATTGTTCTCTGCCCTGTTCTAATCTTGCAACTGCCTGTTGTTTTTTGACAGAAGTGTCTTGTAATGCAACTTCAATTTCTTTAATTTTTGCCTCAAGATAATTTATTGCAGAGTCGTATGATTTTTCCATAGCAACTCCTGCACCAATATTTAGAACAATTTTTTCAGTAGATGAAATTCTTGTGTGTACAAATGTCCCCATTCCAATTGGAACCAAAGTTTCAGAATCAGATTTTTGGCGGATTGCTTTTATTGATTCAATTGCAGCAACTGCTTCTCGCAATACATTTAGTAAAGTTCCCTCTCTTTGTGATAAATCAGTAAAATAAGTCTCTAGCATTTGCATCTGCTGCATTAATTGTTGGGCCTGTTCTTCACTCATTTACAACAAACAACCTTGAGTTGGTTATAAATTCATTCATAAAATAATCCAAGTGTGGATTATGATCTTCGAATTGGCCAGATATGAAAATTAAATTATTAAAATAAATTAAAAAAATAAAGATTGAACTTTATTTTACTTTGGAATATCTGTTTTGTACTTCGTCCCAATTAACTACATTCCACCAAGATGCAATGTAGTCAGGTCTTTTGTTTTGATATTTCAGATAGTATGCATGTTCCCAAACATCACAACCCAGTAATGGTACTAGTCCTTCAGTTCTTGGACTAGTCTGGTTTGGCATGGCCTTGTACTCTACCTTCTTTGTTGAAGGATTGTACACTAACCATCCCCAACCACTGCCTTGAATTACTGCAGAAGATGATGAGAATTTCTCCTTAAAGTCAGCAAAGCTTCCAAAGGATGTTTTGATTGCATCTGCAATTGCTCCTCCAGGCTCTCCGCCTCCATTTGGTTTCATGTTGTTCCAAAACAACTTATGATTGTCATATCCACCGCCATTGAAATTAACTGCACCTCTTTGAGCTTCTGGTACTTGGTTGATGTTAGCCAAGATATCCAAAATGTCCTTGCTTTGAATTTCTACAGGGCAGCTTTCTAGTGCTGCATTTAATTTGTCAGTGTATGCTTGGTGGTGTTTTGTATGATGAATCTCCATTGTTTTTGCGTCAATATGAGGTTCTAATGCATCATAAGCATATGGAATTTGTGGAAGTGTATATTTTCCCATGAAGAACAATTATTGTTTATTCCATTTATTGCTTTACCAGCAATTGGTTTTTACTTGTTGAAAATATTGTAAAAATGTGAAGCTATTACTAGTTTTTACGTTTGTAATCACCGTTTTGGCATCTTTAATTATTTTAGAGTTTGAACCAGAAGATGTTTTTCATACATATCTTGATAAAAGTGTCCCATTTATCGGAGGAGACATTCCAAGACTTGAAGGAATAGATGGTG
>NZ_AHJG01000180.1:0-37747 GCF_000241145.1 Candidatus Nitrosarchaeum limnium BG20
TAAAGCACCAAAAGTTGCTAAAGCACCAAAAGTTGCTAAAGCACCAAAAGTTGCTAAAATAAAAGCAGAACCTACCCCTGAAACTGAATCAATAGCAATAAAAGCATAAGATTTGTTCATAGCTCATTGAACTCTCCAAATGGGTTTTCACAGAAAACCATCAGTTTGGAGAGTCGTAACTTTTCTTTACAGATTTTAAAATTTGAAAATGGATATTTTGTTTCTATAACTGAAGGTTCTTGTAAGCTTGGTTCAATGGTGGTTTCTTTAGCTACTGGTCCTAGTCCAATCACTACAACTATAATCCCATCTAGAACCGAATCGTTATTTTTAAAATTGACTGCTGAAAGAATCAGTACTAGAATGAAAGGTATTGCTGTTGTATCATCATTTATCCAAAAAGAATTAGATGTAGATACAGCAAAAGCTATAATGACAGAAATTATGGATATGATTCAGAATTGACTGATTTACGAAATTATATATCATTGATAAAAAAGAGCGGTGAACTTAAAACCGTTAAAAAACAGGTTTCTACAACATATGAAATTGCAGGAATTACTGCAAAAATAGATGGTTCCAGCGCTGTCTTGTTTGAAAATATCGTAGAAAGTAATTTTCATCTAATTTCTAATTTAGTAGGTACTAGGAAACGATTTGCCCAGGCTATAGGAAGTTCAGAAGAACAAATCCACCAAACTATGATTTCTGCAATTAAAAAAGCAAAAAAACCTAAAATCATTCCCACTGGAAAATTCATGGAAAATAAATCAAAAGATATATCGATTATGCCTATTGTGACCCATTTTGAAAAGGAATCTGGTCCTTTCATAACTTCTTCTATTGCATATGTTAAGAATCCTGAAACAGGAGAACAAAATTCATCATTCCATAGAATGATGCCAATTGATAAAACTCATTTTTCAATTAGAATGGTTGAAGGAAGACATCTTCATCGATGCTTCATTAATGCAAAAGAACACCATGAAGATCTTAAAATTGCTGTAACTATAGGCGTTCATCCAGCTATATCAATTGCTGGTGCATATCAAGCTGAATGGGGAAAAGATGAAATTGATATTGCAAATTCTCTGTTAGGATCCAAACTTACTTTGTCCAAGTTACCTTACACCGGATTACATGTTCCATCTGGAACTGAAATTGTAATGGAAGGAAAAATTCTTCAAGATAAAACTCATCCTGAATGGATGGTAGAAATGCTTCAAACTTATGATCATCATCGTTCTCAACCGATTTTTGAGTTGGAATCTTTGTATTCTAGAAACAATCCTATTTTTCATGATATTCTTTCTGGTTTTTCAGAACACCGATTATTGATGGGAATGCCAATTGAATCAAAATTAAATGGAGAATTGAAAAAAACATTCCCTCAAACTAAAAAAGTATCTATGACAAATGGAGGATGTAATTGGTTACATGCAGTTGTGCAGATAAAAAAGAAAACTGATGCTGATCCAAAAAAAATAATTAAAAAAACGTTTGAATCACATCGTTCATTAAAACAAGTTACGGTAGTGGATGAAGACATTGATCCTAATAATGCTGAATCCGTCGAATATGCTATGGCTACGAGATTTCAAGCTGATAAAGATTTGGTAATAATAAAAAATGTAAGAGGTTCTAGTCTAGATCCTTCCAGTGATCAAAAGAATTTGAAAACTGCAAAAATTGGTATTGATGCTACAAGATCTCTCTTAAAACGTCCTGAAGGATTTGAGCTAGCAAAAATTCCAAAAATTGATAAAATTAAACTTGAGCATTATTTTAAATAGTGTGTAGTTATTTCTTGGAACTGCTTAAATTAAATTGGATTAAATGTAAAATATCTTATTGCAAAACAATTCAGAAAATACTAACATTAGAGATAAAAGCCCTGGAGAATCAAGTGCAGATGTTATAGTTAGAATGTTTCCTTCTGATGCAAATCCAGCGGGGAATGTATTTGGAGGTGAAATTTTAAAGCATATTGATATGGTTGCAGGGATTGTTGCTCAAAGACACTCCCAATCAAACGCTGTAACTGTTAGTATGGATAGTGTAAATTTCATAAAACCTGTTTTTGTAGGTAATGTACTAAAATTAAATGCAAGAATAAACTATGTTCATAATTCCTCGATGGAAATAGAAGTAAAAGCTGAAGCGGAAGATATCGTAACTGGAATTAAAACTGTAACTGGAACAGCTTTTGTGACTTTTGTAGGATTGGATAAAAACGGAAAACCTCAACATGTTCCAAAATTATTACTTAAAACTGATGAAGATCGAATAAAATTTGAGGAAGGAAAAATTAGAATGGAAGAAAGATTAAAACTTCGTAAAAAGTCAAATGTCTGATTTTTATGGATCACTTTAAGAGTCTCAAAAACTATTGATAATTATGACATCAGAAGAAAAATCAAATGAATGGGATTCCCTTTGGCAAGAGTATTCAAAATCACTTGAAAATTGGAAAACTATGTTTGAGCAAATACAAAATGCCACCAATGAAATGCAATCTAAATTCAACGATGTATGGGAAAAAGCTACCAAAGAATCTAGTGTAGATACCATGAAGCAATTTAGTGAAAATTGGCAAAAAGCATTAGGTGAAAATTGGCAAAAAGCAATTAATGATGCTGGAATGAAATCATTTAAAGAATTTGGAGAATCTTGGCAAAAATCTCTTAATGAAACTAATACAGTAGCATTCAAACAATTTATGGAAAATTGGCAAAATTCTCTAAACTCATCTGGTATGGAACAAATGAAGGCTTATGGTGAATTGATGAAAAAATTTGCCGAAACATGGACTACCATGTGGCCTAAGTCTAAATGATTTAGTTTTATACAAACAACCCCTCTTCTTTATTTCTCATAAAATTCTGAAAAATAAAATTAATGTATTTTAATTACCATTTTTTTAACTCTATAATTTTTTTTCTTACATCAATTATTAATCTCCGCATAACTGAAATGTAAATTTTAGATGCATATACAATCTCTATGTCTTCTCCGTTTTGCTCAATATCTAAAAATGTTGAAGTGATGACTTGTTTTTCATTAATTTTAGGTTCATTTTTCCCATTCCTCTTGTAATTTATTATCTCTAAAAATACTGGCATCTGTCTTTTAACCTCAATTTGCAATTCTTCCATGGAACTTAGTTTTTCATTTTTTAAACTTACTAGTATTTCTTGATTAGGATCATCTTCATACATTTCTTTGGCTCTAATCATAATCTTAATTTTTGATAATTTCCTATTTTCGTTTTGAATTTTACAACATTTTTTAATAAAATTAGGATACGTATTTTCGTGTTCTTGATCATATTTTTTATCAAACCATGAAACAAAATCAACAGCTTTTTGATCTTTTTTTTCATTCGCTTTTTCTAAAAATGCTTCTTTAGTATATTTCTCAGATGTAAATAACCCAAACTCTCTACAAGCTTCTTTAAAAATTTCAAAATATACTTTATTTACAGAAAATAGATACGAATTAAAAAAATAATTCACATAATATGGATCTGGCTCATATTGAATTATCTGTTTTAAAATAGATTCACATTCTTTTATTCTCTCTTCGCAATCCATTATTAATTTTAAGAATTCACTGCAAATTTTGAGCGTTTTTTTAAGTTTAATGCAAGCTCTTTGAAAATTTCATTGACACTAACATCCACAAGATTTATTGTTGCATTTTCAATAACTATCTGCTTTTCAAATTTTTCTTTTATAGCAAAAGACACTGAAGACCAATGTAGTATTCCTTTCAACTGTTCCTCTACTGTGATATTCGTTGTTGGGAAATTAGCTGGAGAAAATACAATTCCATTTGTCCATTGCATAGTGGGAATGCCTCCTCCTGAAGATCTTGTGCTAAATGCTATTTGTTTTACCCAATCGTCAAATTTGTATTCTATAACCTCATGAATCACTAATTTTTTCCATGGCTCAATTGATATCTCCATCTAAAGATAAATTGGATGAAACCAATTATAATCTTATTTTTTAATATAAAATACTTAATTATCTTCTAATTTTTTATCCAATTTTACTTGATTGCCAAGCTTCATTGAATTGTTTTATGGCTTCTTGATATGCTTTAATTGAATCATCACCAGATGTTTTTAAAAATTTTTCCCATTGTTCATTAAATTTTTTAATTGAGCCTATGTTGGTTTCTTTAAAGATATTTTCAATCATTTTAGTTTGTTGTTTAATATATTCCGGACCTATCTCTTGCCAAGTATTATCCCAACTTGCGCTAACTTTTTTCAAGAGCTCCGTATCTGATTCTAGAGCTCTTTGACAAGCATCATGATATGTCATCAATGTATCATTTGTTGCTTTTTGCCATTGAGCAAGTGACTCTTTCCATACACTAAGAGCTGAATTGTATTCTTTCCATGCCTTTTCAAATTCTGGTTTGCTAGTAGAAGATTTTGTTTGTTTTATTGGTTTAGTATTCGATTTAATTTGTGGCTTCTTTTTTGGACTATTTTTCTTCTTTGTAGCCATAAACTATATTAAAAATAGTAGATGTTAAAGTTTTCAATCTTTTTCTAATCTGATAATTATCTCTGGCTATTTTTCTTTAAATTCTGATGCCTTACTAAAATTTGGTGCGTATTTTTCTTCTTTGTTTTTAAATAAATTATAATGATACTCGCATAAATTTCTAGTCTCTTTAAACCCAATTTTTACTAAACTTTTGGCAGACTCTTTACACTCTGAAATACTACATTTCAATAACCTGTATAGTATTTTTCTATTAATTAAATTATATAATTTTTAATAAATAATTTTTTAATAATTAATATCATTTAATTGCCAAAAACATGTTATCTTTTTATGATTGGGCAATATTGAAAAATTATGTCAGAGGAAGAAAAAGGTAAACGATTTCTTGAATTAATTGATGAGCAAAATAGTATTCAATGGAAAATTATTTCAAAATTAATCTCATTAATCAACTCTAAATGGAATTCTTCTGAATTAAAAATTGAAATTGAATCATTAGTAGAAAATCATACTAAAATCACAAAAGAACTAAACAGCCTAGATGAAAATAATCCGAATCTATAATGCAGAATCAACCATTAGGGCTATAAATAAAACTGCCAAATAAGGACTAGAAAATTTAAACAATGTCCATGCTGCTTTTTCCATAGGTTTTGCAATCACCCAAACTGATAATCCAATCATTAAAGCTCCTGATGCAATTGCAGTCCAAAGATAAACAGAACCTACCATTGGTTCTCCACTTTCAGTAGTTAAAAAGAAAGGAGCAAGTGAAAATAATACCATAACAAAAGTTGAACCTGCAATTGCTCTTGCAGATGTTTTTTCAGATTGTACCGCAGTCAACATTGGAACATTTACCTTATTGTAATCTTCTTTGAAATGTAATGTTAAAGCCCAAATATGCATTGGTATCCAAATAAACACAAGTCCTGCCATTGCTAATCCCATCGTCCACAAATCTGTAGTTGTAACTGCAACCCATCCTATCATTGGAGGGGAACCCCCACACAAACCTCCTAAAATTATGTTGGTTCTAGAATTTCGTTTTAACATATATGAATAAACAAGAATGTTGTTCACCAATCCAAATGCAATGAATGCGGTTGCCCAAATTCCTTGCTCAAATGTTGTTGTAAATGAAATGGCAAATGCCAACACCAAAGAAATTCCAGCTAATGCTAGACCAAAGTTTCTGGCTTTTTCAGCAGGATGAATTCGTTTTGATGGAAGGGGTCTGTTTTTTGTTCTTTCCATGATTGCATCTATATCTCTATCATGATAATTTGTCAAAGTATTAGCAGCAGCTGAACCAGCGGCAACTGAAAATAACATTAATGCCCATGTAGGCAAAGAAATTTCAATATTGTAAATATTGGATGCAGTTAAGGTTGCTCCAAATGCAGTAAACACCAGTAAATACCAAATTTTTGGTTTTGTTAATTCATAATAGACTGCAACCCGAGATTCAGTTTTTTGTTTTTGCAATGCTACCCACTATCCTTCAATGACTTATATGGCATTGCTTTTGCTCTTGACTTCATTTCAATAAATGATTCTGATGATTGTATTCCTTCTATTCGACCAATTTTTTCAGATACCATCTTATGCATCTGATCTAATGATTTTGCATACATTGTAACTAAAATATCAAATCTTCCTGTAACTTCGGCTATTTCTCTTACTCCATCTATTTTAAACAATTCTTCAATTATATGATCCCGTTTTTTTGTATCCATGTTTATTCCTGTTAATGCTTTTACACCATAACCAATTTCTGCATCATTTACCACAATCGTAAAACGTTCAATTAATTTTCGTTTTACTAGTCGTTTGATTCTTGAATAAACTACAGACGAATTCACATTGATTTTTTTTTGATAATCTTGGGATTGAAATTGACGCATCGTTTGATAATTCTGATAAAATTTGTAAATCCAAATCGTCAACTTTTACCGTTTAAAACACCCAAAGCGATCTAGATTTCTGGTTCTTATAAAGTTATTATTGTAAAAATTTCAAAAAATAGTCTAAATTTTACCTTTTTTGTAAAGCATCTCTGCTAACAAAACTGCACCTTTAGCTGATCCCATTTTTTTGTTATGGGAAAATAACACATATTTTAATCCATGATCAAACAATTCTTCTTTTTCAACTCTTCCAATAGTTGTAGTCATACCGTCTCCAACACTACGTTCCATTCTTGGTTGAGGTCTAGTTGGATCTTCATGAAATGCATAATATTTTTCAGGTGATGATGGAAGGCCAGATACTGTACTTTCTGAATTTGCATCATCGTAAACCTGTTTTGCTATTAATGGATCAATGTCTTTGTCAGTTTCTACAAAGACTGATTCTGTATGACCGTCAATAACAGGAACTCTGGTGCATGTGCAACTTACTTTGATATTGGCATCTTCAATTTTCCCATTCTTTAATTTTCCAAGAATTTTTCTAGTTTCAATTCTTACTTTTTCTTCTTCTTTTGCAATGTATGGAATAATGTTATCTGTAATATTCATTGCAGATACGCCTGGGGCACGACCTGCACCTGATATTGCTTGCATTGAAGTCATCATGACTTTTTTTGCACCGTATTTTTCATAAAGTGGTTTTAAGGTGATCGCTAAACCTGTTGTAGTACAATTTGGCAATGGTGCAACCCATCCCTTCCAGTTTCTATTCTTTCTTTGTATTTCTAATAGTTCTGATTGCTCGTCATTAATTCCAGGAATTAAGATCGGTACATCATCTTCATAACGATATGCAGAACTAGTTGAAATTACTGGTAGTTGTGCAGCAATCTTTGTTTCTATATCTCTAGCTGCTTTTGATTCTACAGCAGAGAATACCAAATCTAATTGTGATAAATCTAATTCATCAATGTTTTTTACAGTCATCTCTTTGATGTATTCTGGAATTTGACCTTCAACTTCCCATGATATTATACCGCTATTAGGATCTCTGATGGCTTCAAGGTATTTTTTTCCTGCAGAACGTTCAGATGCTGCAATTTGAGTAACCTCAAACCATGGATGATTATTTAATGATAATACAAATTCCTGTCCTACGGAACCAGTAACGCCTACAATTGCTACTCTTTTTTTACTCACGTACAAAAAATGTACTATTCATTTAATAATCGTTTTCTGCAATTTGACCAAAACATACTATATTAGCACAGACCACTTCAAATTATGAGAATAAATCGCTACATATCTACACATAAGCGAGTATCTCATGGAGGACCATTCTCAATACCACATCCTAATTCTGATATTTTGGATTTTAGCTCAAACATAAGTCCATTAGGCCCCTCTCAGATGGTGCGTAAAACAATAAAAAATCATTTAGATTCGGTCAAAATCTATCCTGATTCAGAATCAACTACTCTCAAAAAAAACCTTCAAAATTATCTCAAAATACCATCTTCTCAAATTGTTATTGGAAACGGTGCAACAGAAATTATTTATAATTTCTGTCAGGCTTTTTTATCAAATAAAACATCAGTTCTCATTCCAATCCCCACATTTGGTGAATACGAGTCTGCAGCAAAACTAAGTGGATCTAAAGTTTCATTTTTTAAAACAATGAATCTGGAACAAGATATAGATGAATTTATTTCAAAATTTCCATTTAATGGTTGTATTTTTATTTGTAATCCAAATAATCCCACAGGTCAACTAATGAAAAAACAAACTTTGCAAAAAATAATTAGATCTGCTCATAAAAAGAAAACTTTGGTATTTGTTGATGAATGTTTTATTGAATTAGTCCCAGATTATAATGAAACAATTATTGAATTGGTGAAAAAATTTTCTAATCTGTTTGTATTAAGGTCTCTTACAAAGTCATTTGCATTAGCTGGACTAAGAATTGGTTATGGCATTGGCTCCAAACAAATAATTTCTGTATTAAATACAATTAAAATCCCTTGGAATGTTTCTGGAATAGCGCAATATGCAGCATCAACAGCTTTAGATGATCCTACATATTTGAACAAAGTAAATAAAATAATTAAAAAAGAATCATCTTATTTGATTGACCGTATATCAAAATTCAATAATTTTCAATGTATTCCAACATCTACCAATTTTATTTTGATTAAAACAAAAATAAATTCTAAAACACTTAAAAAAAATTACTTGAAAAAAAATTTTAATTCGTGATTGTAGTACTATTCGCGGATTAAACAATAATTACATTAGAATTGCTGTCAAAACAAGAAAAGACAATGAAAAATTAATCAAATTTCTGGAGATACTATGAAATCATTAATGATTCAAGGTACATCATCTGGCTCTGGTAAAACAACACTAGTTGCTGCATTATGTCGAATTTTTGCTGATAAAGGATTTTCAGTTGCACCATTTAAATCACAAAACATGTCAAATTATGCCTACAAAACACATGATTTTGAGATATCTCGCGCACAAGCCATACAAGCAATAGCTGCACGTTGTAAAATCACATCTGATCTAAACCCCATTCTTCTAAAACCACTTGGAAATTACTTTAGTGATGTATATCTTAATGGAAAGAAATTCAAAAAAATGCATGCTTCGGATTATTACAAGAAATTTGTCAATACTCAAGGAATTAAAATTGCTACAAAATCTCTAAAGTCGCTGCAAAAAAATTATGATTTGGTTATATTAGAGGGAGCTGGCTCTCCAACTGAAATTAATTTAGACAAATTTGATATTGCAAATATGAAGATGGCAGAAATATCTAATTCTTCAGTATTATTAGTTACAGATATTGATAGAGGAGGATCATTTGCTAGTATTGTCGGGACGATGTCTCTATTAGATAAGAGACATCAAAAATTCATCAAAGGATTTGTTATTAACAAATTCCGTGGTGACATTGATATTCTTAAACCAGGTTTTAAAAAAATTAAAAAATAACACAGCGTCCAATACTTGGAGTGATACCAATGATTGACTTGAATTTACCTGAAGAAGATTCATTGAGTGGTACCGCTAAGAATCTTACTTGGAATAAGAAAAATCTTGATATTATTGAAAGTGAAATTGATAAGCTAAGTCAATTAGTAAATTCAAATTTGAATATTAAAGAAATAGAGAGGATGCTAAATTGATTTTTGAATCCTTATTGATTGTATTTTTTGCACTTGCATTGGATTTTACATTAGGAGATCCTAGAAATAAATTTCATCCAACTTCTTGGATAGGGTCACTAATCGCAAAATTAACGCCTTACACTAAAAATTCTTCAGAAAAATTAGAAAAATTTGGCGGTATTCTTATAATTTTAATTTCTTGTCTAGTAGTTGCATCTTTAATAATTTCATTGAATGTTGGGATTAAATTAATTACATTTGATTATCTTCATCTAATAATTTCAATAATTGTAGGTGGCATATTACTAAAAACAACCATTGCAGTAAAAGGAATGGAAAAACATGCTCTTGCTGTAGTAACTGCTCTTGAACAGAACAATCTTTCTTCTGCAAGAGATAATTTATCTATGATTGTTAAACGAAATACAAAAAATCTTGATAAAAACCATGTATTTTCAGGCGTGCTGGAGAGCATTAGTGAAAATACTGTAGATGGAATTACTAGCCCTCTTTTCTATTTTGCATTTTTTGGTTTACCTGGGGCATTTGTTTTCCGAGTAATTAACACCGCAGATTCAATGATTGGATACAAGACTGATATTTTCAAAAATGTTGGATGGTTTGGTGCAAACTGTGACAAAATTTTGAATTACATCCCATCTCGACTTACAGGTTTTATTATGATATTAAGTTCAATGATTTTAGGAAATAATTGGAAAAAATCATATCAAATTATGATGCGTGATGGGAGAAAAACTCAAAGTCCTAATGCTGGTTATCCTATGGCAGCTATTGCAGGAGCATTAGAAGCAAAATTTGAAAAACTTGATCATTACTCACTTGGCGATGGAAGTATTTCATTTACCAAAGAACATGTAAAATCTGCCATTTCAATAATGAAAGTCACATCAATACTGTTTTGTGGAATTGTAGTTGTTCCAATTGTTTTACTCTTATCTTATTTAGGATGGTGGATTCATGCTTAAAGAAATTGGTTCTGTATTTTCATTTCTGACTATTCTCCCAACTAGTAACTCAAATCTTGAAACTATTGCAAAATACATGTATCTTTTTCCAATAGTTGGAGCTGTAATAGGGCTAGTCGTTGGTTCAATAGGATTTGGACTTTCATTATTTTTAGATCCATTAATTGTAAGCCTGTTAGTTGTTGCTTCTTTTGCAATAATTACTGGTATACATCACACTGATGGTTTAGCTGATTTTGCTGATGGTTTGATGGCAAAAGGAACAAAAGAAAAAAAACTTGCAGCAATGAAAGATCTCTCTACGGGTTCTGCAGGAATAGTAACAATCGTTTTGTATATTGTTGGACTAATAATTGCAATTTCATTATCTACGGGTTATCAATTATTCTTGGCGATTCTGTTAAGTGAGATACTTGCAAAATTTTCAATGGTTTTGATGGCAAGCATTGGCAAATCCGCCTCCTTAGGCTCAAATTCCCCCTTTGTAGAGATGATGAAAAATAAAAGAAATTGATGCTAGCGGCCATCATTACTTTGATTCCATTGATTGCTCTTGGTGGTATGACCGGATTGCTCTTATTTGGAGTGGGTATTACGCTGACTATGTTCTTAGTTGGATTAACCTCTCGAAGCTTTGGGGGGATTACTGGTGATATAATGGGGGCTACAAACGAATTAACTCGATTGACATCTCTTCTAATTTTTGTTTCAATATGATTGCTATTGTTATGGCAGGCGGTAAAGGAAGTAGGATGAACTTAGATGAAGAAAAACTTCTTTTAAAATACAAAAAACACCTAATTCTACATGTGATTGATGCGTTAGAAAATTCTAAATGCTTTTCAAAAATACTGGCAGTTACTAGTTCTAATTCACCAAAAACAGAAAAACTATTGAAAGAAAATAACATTGAACTATTTCATACTTCAGGAGTTGGCTATGTTGAAGATCTTAATTTAGTTCTTAAATCATTAAATGATTTTGTTTTTATTACTTCTGCAGATTTACCGTATTTAGATGGAGATATCATTAACGATATCATAAATCAATACGACTCAAAAAATATTTGGACTACAATACTTGTCACAAAAAAATTTCTTGACTCCTTGCATTTAACATCAAATTATAATTTCTCTTTTAATAATCAACAATGCTGCTACACTGGAATTTCTTTGGTGAACGCAAAAAATATTTCAACATTAGATAATGTAATTGAGGAATTTATTATCCTCGATGATAAGAGAGTTGCATTTAATCTAAATACAAAAGAAGATTATGATTTACTCAGCACTACCTGAGATTTTTCCATTAATCTTTGCTTTAGAACCTGTTGGTTCTGCAATGTTGTTTCCACAAGAATTGCATACTACTGCTTGTGTTGCATGAGAATACACTACTTGTAATTCTCCACATTCATTACAATTAACTTTCTGGAATTTACTCGATGGTTTTGGAATTTCAATATGATCTTTCTTCATGCTGCCATCAACTCAAATTTCTTTATTCTAATACCTATCTTATTGTATTTTTTCTTACATACTGTACATGTCATAATTGGAGTAACTTTCTTAGTAACTTTAGCAGGTTTTGCAAGTTTTGGGAATTTTTGTCCACCATACCCTCGTTTACGCTCAGCGTGTCTGCGTTCACCCCTTGCAGAACCTCTTCTTTTTCCAGCCTTGTATATGGAAACTTTCTGCTCAGTATGTGTTTTACATGTAGCACAATACTTGCGCATGACCTTGGGTATGTTCATATCAAAAAAACCGCCTCAACGGTAATTTAAGCATTGAATCTATAATAGGTGCAAATTCCAACAAAATTTGTGACTTCGAGCCTAGCAAATTCGATTTCTTCATTAAATTCAGTAGCAATGGGTGACAAAAAGGCAGATCTCATTTTAAAAAATTGTACTTTGTTATCCGTCTACACCAAAGAGATCATCCCAAAAATCCAGATCGCTATAGTCAAAGATAGAATTGCATATGTTGGTCCAGATGCAGTACACACAATTGGTCCTAAAACAATCGTCATTGATATAAAAGAAAAATATGTTAGCCCGGGTTTTGCTGATCCTCATTTACACATTGATCAATTTGTCTTACCATCAGAACTTGCAAAAAAATCTCTTTTATGTGGAGTAACTTCACTTTTCTCAGATCCTATAGATATTGTTAGTGTGTCTGGATACAAAGGATTTCAAGAATTTCTAAAATTAGGTGAAGATTTACCAATTAGAATATTTCAAGTTGTTCCTGGTGGTCTTCCAGTTGATAGAAAATTTAGTCATGGTAAATCCTTATCGTTATCTCAAGAAAAATTAGCAATAAAACATCCTAATGTTTTAGGATTGGGTGAAGTTTTTTCATGGACTAAAGTAACACTTCGAGATTCAAAAACAATGCAATCTTTGTATTCTATGTTAGAGAAAGATTGCGTAATTAATGGACACACAGCTGGAGCAAGTGAAAAAAAACTCAATGCATACGTTGCTTCTGGAATTTTATCATGTCATGAACCTATCAATTTTGAACAAGTTTTAGAAAGATTACGATTAGGAATGTGGATCATGATAAGGGAAGGATCTATTAGACGTGACTTGAAAGAAATCATTTCATGTGTTATGTCTAATGGAATAAATCTTGATAGATTGATGTTTTGTTCTGATGGGCTTGATCCGTTAGATATTGTAAAATATGGTCATATTGATCATTGTGTTAGAGAATCTATCAAATTGGGTCTACACCCAATCGATGCTATATCTATGGCCTCAAAAAATTGTTTTGATTACTATAATATGAGCAAAGATCTAGGTGGAATTGCACCGGGGAAACTTGCAGATATTTTAATTTTTGATGACCTGAATTCTATCAAACCTAACAAAGTTTTTGTTGGTGGAAAATTGGTTGTTTCAAATGGACATTTTGTTACCTCTATTAAGAAAAAAATAATCCCACCATGGATAAAAAAAACTGTAAAACTAAAAGAACTGTCTCCCAAAGATTTCGTTATCAAATCAAAAAAGAATACTGTATTTGCAAACACTATCTTAATGCAAACTGAAATTATTACAAAACTTGGTTCAGTTGAACTAGTTTCTAAAGACGGAAGTGTTCATGCGTCTTTTGATAAAGACGTATGGAAAGTAGCGGCTTTTGATAGAATTCGTGGAACAAACAAGCATTCAATAGGATTTCTTGAAAATTTTGGTGCAGATATTGGTGCTTTAGCATCAACTTGGAGTTTTCATGAAAATGATATGATTGTGATCGGTTCAAATGATTCTGATATGTCTATTGCTGCAAATACTCTAATTAAAAATCAGGGCGGTCTAGTTGTAATAAAATCTGGAAAAATTATTGCGTCACTACCATTACAACTTGCAGGAATTGTTTCTACTGATTCATTTGAAAATGTTTTATCTAATTTTGAGCAAATCAATAAATCAATTGTAGATTCTGGGTGTAAATTTTCAAGGCCTCACCTCATCCCTCTTTTCTTACCATTTCTAGCTCTTCCATCAGCTAGAATTACATCAGGAGGAATCGTGGATGTTAAAAGACGATCTTATGTTAATCCAATCCAGTAAGTAATGTTAAAAAGGGGGATTCAGAGGATTGTAGTTTATCTAAATGGCATCAATTCAACAAACACCAAATGGGCCTGTTTTAGTTCTCAAAGAGAGTGCATTACAACAAAAAGGAAAAGATGCTCAACACAATAACATAGCTGCTGCAAAACTAGTTGCAGAATTAGTAAGAAGCAGTCTAGGTCCAAGAGGTTTAGATAAAATGTTAGTTGATTCTTTAGGCGATGTTACAATTACAAACGATGGCGCAACCATCCTAAAAGAAATTGATGTTCAACATCCTGCAGCAAAAATGATGGTTGAAATTTCAAAGACAGTTGATAATGAAGTAGGTGATGGTACCACATCATCAGTAGTTTTTGGAGGTGCTCTTTTAGCTAGAGCAGAAGATTTGCTAAAGAAAGATGTTCATGCATCAGTAATTATTGACGGTTATCAAGCAGCAGCTGAAAAGACATTGGAAATTTACTCTGAAATGGCAAAAAAGATTAAGCCAGATGACAGAGAAACACTTCTCAAAATTGCTATAACTAGTATGCAATCTAAATTAATCTCTGAAGATAGCGATATACTTTCTAAAGTTGTAGTTGACGCAATCTTAAAAATCGCAACAAAAAAAGCAGAAACATATTCAGTTGATCTTGAAAATATTAAAGTTGAAAAGAAAGCAGGCGGTTCTATTACTGACACTCAAATTATCAAGGGCATTGTTTTAGACAAAGAAGTTGTTCATAGTGGAATGCCAACTAAAATTGAGAAAGCAAAAATTGCCCTTTTGAATTCTGCATTAGAAATTGAAAAAACTGAGATGAGTTCAGAAATAAGAATTACTGATCCTACTCAAATGCAAATGTTCCTTGAAGAAGAAAATAGAATGCTCAAAACAATGGTAGACAAACTTCATCATGTTGGTGTCAATGTATTGATCTGTCAAAAAGGAATTGATGATATCGCACAACACTATTTAGCAAAATATGGTATAATGGCAGTTCGACGTGTAAAAGAAAGTGATATGATAAAACTTGGTAAGGCAACCGGAGGACGTGTAATTTCTAATCTTGATGATCTTTCAGAAAAAGATCTTGGCACTGCTGATTTGGCTCATCAAAAGAAAGTCGAATCAGACAAATGGGTGTTTATTGAAGGATGTAAAAATCCACAATCTGTTACATTACTAATTAGAGGTGGTTCACAAAGAGTTGTTGATGAAGTAGACCGCTCAATTCATGATTCTTTAATGGTAGTAAAAGACGTAATTGAAAAACCAGAAATAGTTGCAGGTGGCGGAGCTCCAGAATCGTATGCAGCATCCCTGCTAAAAGAATGGGCGGATAGTTTTGATGGTAGAGAACAACTTGCAATCAAAAAGTACGCAGAAGCATTAGAAATTATTCCACTTACAATTGCCGAAAATGCAGGAATGGATCCTATTGATACCATGGCAACTCTTAGAGTAAAACAAAATCAAGGTAGAAAGTGGACAGGAATTGATGCTAGAAATACAAGAATTGCAGATATGTTATCTATCGATGTTGTAGAGCCCCTTGCAGTAAAAGAACAGATAATTAAATCTGCAACTGAAGCTGCATGTATGATTCTTAGAATCGATGATGTAATTTCTGTTTCCGGTGCACCGGGCCGATAAAATTTTAATTTAATTAGATAAAGCTTAAGCAATAGATTTTCATTAAATTATTGTTGTACAAACTAGGTGTAGATCTTGGCGGTACCAAAACAGAAGCAATTCTATTAGATACTAATCTTAAGTTAATCAAAAGAAAACGAGTTCCAACACCTCAAAATAATTATGATGCCATATTAAACACAATCTTCACTTTATCTGTTGATCTCTTGGATGGAATTGAAGATTATTCTATAGGAATTTGTACTCCTGGAGCAATTTCAAAAAAAACTGGTTTAATAAAAAATAGTAACACTCAATGTCTTATAGGAAAATCACTCAAAGAAGATCTAGAAAAAAAATTTGGTAAAAATATTTCAATGGAAAATGATGCCAATTGTTTTACAATAGCTGAATCTACAATTGGTTCTGCAAATGGCTATGATGTTGTTTTTGGAGTAATAATGGGTACTGGTGTCGGTGGAGGAATTGTTATTGATAAAAAACTTCATCAAGGTAGAACCAATATTGCTGGAGAATGGGGTCATCATACTTTACATCTAAATGGAAATAATTGCTATTGTGGAAAACAAGGCTGTGTTGAAACTTACATCAGTGGACCATCTTTAGAAAAACGATGGAAAGAATTAACAGGAAAATCACAAACTATGCCTGAAATTGTGGAAAATACTGATGATCCTAATGCTACGAAATGGAAGAATGAATTTTTGGAAAACTTTGGAATAGGTTTGGCAAATGTAATTGATATTTTAGATCCAGATGCTATAGTTCTTGGAGGTGGTTTGTCTAACATTGATTTTTTATATACTGAAGGAAAAAATTCTGTATATCATAAAGTTTTTTCAGATTTGGTGGATACCCCTATACTAAAAAACAAATTGGGTGATTCTGCTGGAGTCTTTGGCGCTGCTCTTCTTTAACTTATTCATATCTGAATTAATTCTTGTATTTTTACAATCTTCCATTTTTCAATATCTGAGAAAAATTCTTGTACTACAATCTTATCTATTGTAAATTCGTTTTTTAGATTTAATTCATTTACTATTTTTATTTTTTCTTCTTTTGGTAATATTTTATAAATAAGGCTGATATGTGGGTTGAATTCATATTTTAAAGTTTTTTCAAAATGTTTTTTAAGATTTTCATTAACTGATTTTAGTTGTTGATTCATTTTCAATTCAATGTATACAGTTTTCCATAATTCTTCTGATTGTAAAATATCTGATTTTTTAACTATAAATGAATTACAATTATGTGCCACTTCATTGATTACATTATCAATTAAATCCAATTTCAAATTAATTAAACCATAAACTGTAATATGAGGTTCAAATTTAGGAGCATGATATTTTTCTGAAATTACATCTATTACATTTTTTAGATATTCTCTATCGCTTTTAGAAAAGGTAAGCCAAATTGCATACATAGTTTTTCAAATTTTATTCAGGACAACCTTCCATTTTTGCAATAAAATAACCGTCTGTCATTATGTCAATTTCAATTTCTTCTGATACTGACTGTGAATGACAAAATTTACATTCCTCGGTAGTGATTTTAGCATCCTTTTCACCGATGCTTTCTAACCATTTTTTTGCAAATTCAATTGCATTCTCTACATTTTTTTTGTCAGTTATTACATCAAAATGCATGGTCTGCCCACTTTTAGATTTGACATATGTATCAAATACATGAAAATCCATAAACTTTTCAAAAAATCTGATTATTAATGGATTACTTTTGAAATAACTTTGTGGAATCAATGTCTGATCCTATACACATGTCGCTAAATTCTTCTGGATTTAATGAATAACCTACTTTTGGCTCAAATTGTATAACTTCGACATCCTTTTTTTCACTTAGTTTTTTTACTTTTTCAGATGAATTCGTCTCTAGTATTTTTTTAATAATTGACTCTTTAATTTTTGATTTTATAGGCTCTTCAGTAATGAAACTAACTATTCCCCTAAATTGGAATCCCTTCAAATTTTCTTTATTAAATACAGCAATAGTAACCCAAGGATTTGCCTTAAAATTTCTATGAGACTTGTGTTTAAAAAAATCAAGCCAATATATCACATCTTCATCAATCCTAAAAAAAATTCTAGGTGACACATTTGGTAAATTATTTACTCCTGTAGTTCCTACTGCAAAAATTCCCTGTTCTTCAATGAATTCTTTTATTTCATTAGGGATTTTTACCATACATCGATTATGGATATTTTGTATTAAAGTAGTCTTTAAAACATCAAACTTGAGAATGATTTCTAAACATGATTATGTGTCTTATTCGTACAATGTATCTAAATCCTATTTTCAATTAATCTCATTTTAAATATGGTTAAAATTTTCCTTAAAATATAATGGAAGATTCATCTACAAAAATACACTCTTCTCTTAGAACAGTAGAATGGAAAGATAATAAAGTAATTATGATTGATCAGACGAAATTACCAAATCAACTTGTCTTTGTAACCTATGATGATTTTAATCAAGTTGCAGATGCTATTCGAACTCTTATAGTTCGTGGTGCACCCGCAATTGGAGTTTCAGGCGCTTTTGGTTTAGCTTTAGCATCATTACAAAGTAAATCTACTACAAAAGAAGAACTATTATCTGATCTGGAAAAAGCAAGAAAAATTC
Source organism: Candidatus Nitrosarchaeum limnium BG20 (assembly GCF_000241145.1). NCBI lineage: Archaea > Thermoproteati > Nitrososphaerota > Nitrososphaeria > Nitrosopumilales > Nitrosopumilaceae > Nitrosarchaeum > Candidatus Nitrosarchaeum limnium. The sequence continues at coordinate 18,467 of NZ_AHJG01000180.1, forward strand.
TTTTTGAAACTCGACCCACTGCTGTTAATCTAAAATGGGGATTGGATAAAATTATGAAAGTTGCTCGTTCTGGAAATACAATTGAACAAATCAAACAATCTGTAATTAATGAATCTAAAAAAATGGCAGAAGAAGATATTGAAATAAATAAATCGATGGGAAAAAACGGATCTGTTTTATTTGATGACAATGATACTATTATGACTCACTGTAATGCTGGTGCATTAGCTACTGTTGCATATGGAACAGCTCTTGGTGTCATTAGAGCAACTAGAGAAAGTGGAAAAAATGTCAAAGTAATAGCAACTGAAACAAGACCAATACAGCAAGGCTCTAGATTAACTGCATTTGAACTAAAACATGATGGGTTTGATGTCAGTCTGATTCCTGATACAGCTGTTGGTTATTCCATGGCAAATGGACTTGTAAACAAAGTGATTGTGGGAGCAGATAGAATTGTACGAACTGGTCATGTCTTTAATAAAATTGGAACATATCAGGTTGCAACCATGGCCAAACAACACGGCATTCCATTTTATGTTGCAGCACCATTATCCACATTTGATATGAAAAGTGATGCAAAAGATGTGATTATTGAAATGAGAAAGGGTGTGGAAGTTACAGGAATAGGCGATAAAAAGACGGCCCCAGATGACATTAATGTGATAAATCCTGCATTTGATATGACTCCCCCTGAACTCATTTCAGGAATAATTACAGAAAAAGGCGTGGCCAAACCACCATTTGAAGAATCAATCAAAAAATTATTTGAAGCTAATTAATAGAAAGTTTTTATTGATTTTAAAACTGCATTTAACAGTATGAGTACAGTTACTCCACAAGCCATAAAAGATTCTTTAAAACAATGCATGGATCCTGAAGTCCCACTAAATATTGTTGAAATGGGGTTGATCTATGGAATTGATGTTGTGGAAAATAATAATGTAAATATCAAAATGACGATGACTACTCAAGGCTGTCCATTACATGAGACATTAGTTCAAGATGTAACAAGATATGCCAAAAAAGTTCCTGGAGTAAATAACGTTAAAGTCGATATTGTTTGGGAACCAAAATGGACGATGGATAGCATGACTGAAGAAGGAAAAGCAAAAATCAAAAACATGAGTGCTTCAATGACTACTCCTGCACCAATCAATTATGAAACAGCATTACCTCAAGGAGTTGGTAAATTAGTCAAACAAGAAGATGGTTCAATGGTTCTAGCTAATGAACATGAACAAGGATTTATGGTCAATCAGGCAATTGTAGACTTTTGGAAATCTTGTAATGGACAACGTAAAGTCACTGAATTAGTTGAGATATTTGCACAACAAACAGGATTACAAAGAAATCAAGTGGAAAAAGAAGTAATGCAATTATTGCAGCAATTGCGTGAAGGTGGATTAATTGCAATACAAAATCAACCGGATACACCAAATGTTCAATTCAAAAAATAATTTTAAAAAATATAACTCGAATTTGCACCATCAAAATTGATTACAACACCTGAAAGATATTTTATTTTATTTTGAATTATAGCTTTAACAAAGTTTCCAATTTCATCAGGTTCACCAAGTCTTTTCATTGGTAATGTTTTTTTATATTCTTCAATATTTTCCACCAGTTCTTTAGTTCTATCTGTATTAATCGGACCTGGTGCAATGTTGATACAACTGATGTTTTTTGCTGCATACTCTTTACTTAAAATTTTAAAGACTTCACTAAATGCAGCCCGATATGCCGATGATATTATCAGTTTTTCATTTGGTTCTTTGATTATACTGGAACTAATCAAAAATATGTATCCATCATCATTTATTTTGATATTTTGTAAAATCGTACAAAATCCCAAAAATAATTGATTATGATATTTATTCCAATCTTCCACTGTAATACTTGTAAATTTCTTTGATGGAGGACCCCCTGTATTAAGAACCAGAACATCTGTTTGATTGTGAATTTGAACAAATTTTTTTACACTATCTAAATTTGAAGTATCAATATCATTTTTTGACGCTGCAAAAACTTCAATATCTATTGATTTTAGTGAATTTGAAATTGCTTTACCTATTCCTCTAGAACCGCCTAGAATTATTGCTCTAGTCATATCATTGTTAAGAATTATTATGTAATTAAATTTCTTTAATTTCTATAATTATTGCTTGCACAGAATCCATCTTGATAATTGCTTTCTTTTCATCCCATCCTAAGGCAACATACCAATCACCAGTATTATCATCATATTTTGTTTCTAAAGTTTTGATGATTTCTGGTTGAACATTGTATTTTTTGGCAACACCTGACATAGCCAAAGCTATTGCATCTTTTTCTTTTTCCAATCTTCTTTTCATTAACCCTATTCCAGGACTCATAATACCTCTGAGTTATTTGATCTAATATAGTTAATTCTAATAATTACTCATAACGTTGAATTTTTTTTATTTCATACATTTACAACGCTTCAAATATGTCCATAATCAAGTGTTCTTTGTATGAAACTAATTCAAAAATTTTCAAACTCATCACTTGCAAAAACTAGTACACTCGTATCGCTAGTTTCAATTCTAGCTGTAATTGGACCTTTTGTAGTTGTATCTGCAGGTTTTTGGGATGCAATATCTCATCTTCAAAAAGCTCCTGAATTCTTTTGGAGTATTCAACATATTGTGGTTTACACTGGTGTATCAATTACATTCAGCGCCGCTATTATTGGGACGATTCTCTTACTTAGAAACTCTACAAGAAATTCTTTAAAAAATGGAATTATTTTAGTTCTAATTGGTTCAACAATTCAAATAGTTTCGGGATATGCAGACTCTCTTTCTCATGATGTATTTGGAATTGATGGTTTAATTTCTTGGTCACATCAACCTCTTGAATTTGGATTAATTGTATCTGCATTAGGTGGATTTTTAATTCTAAAGAATCTGGAAAAAACAAAACTCAAAGTGTTACTGCCCTTTTCAATTATTTCGTTTTTATTTTTTACAACTTGGCTTATTTTCAATCTATTTCTGATTTTTGGAAATACCATTCAATGTCTTCCAGTCTACAAGATATTCTCTTCTGGGTGCTCAATTTTATAATTTTTTAATTTCATATATGATGAGAAGATAATCATCACTGCACCTACTAATATCATTAAACCTGGAGGTATCATGGTTTCAGCATTTGCATCACCTAATTCTAATTCAATATCCACCTGTTTTTCTGTAGGATTTGTTATTTTTACAGTATATGTTCCGCTTTGTTCAAAATCAAAATATCCTACAGACATTTTTGTTTGAACCATTTCCTCTGAAATTATATTCTGACTTTTGTCTAAAATTTGAATAAATACTTGATCACCTGTAAATTCTGGTATGAATACTTTGTAGTATCCATTACCTTCTCCATTGAAATTTAACTTCAAATCATAAGAATTAGACGGTTTTAATACAAATTCTTCAGATATTTTGTCTCCTTGAAGAAAAACAAATGATATCCAAATTATTCCAATAACACTTAATGTCAAACCAATTTTGAATAGGGAAATTTTCAATACATCTAGTCAGTGATTTAGTTGCCTAATAAAATAATCTAAGAGGGCTCGGAGGGCTTCGATCCCTCGACCTAGCGGTTCGAAGCCGCTCGCACTATCCAGACTGTGCAACGAGTCCAAACAAGTAAGAATTTAACAGGCCTAAATATCTGTCTAGGTACTTTGAAAATATCCAAAAAAGTAGCTGGCGTTGAATATGCAATTAGAGATATTGTTTTAGCTGCAAGAAAAGTTGAACAAAAAGGAATGAAAGTTGATTATCTTAACATAGGTGATCCTGTACAATTTGGTTTTCAACCTCCTGATAATGTAAAAGAAGCTATGATCAATGCAATAAGAAAAGGAGAAAACTTTTACTCTTCATCTGAAGGTCTTCCAGAACTCAGAGCTGAAATTGCAAAAAAAGAAAATGTCAAAGGATTGTCTATCTCGTCTGATGATATTCTAATCACAAATGGTGTATCTGAAGGACTTGATATGGTAATCTCATCAATTGTTGAAGAAGGAGATGAAGTCCTTTTACCAGGACCATATTATCCACCATATGCTTCATACGTCAGACTTCACGGTGGAATTCCTGTAGAGTTTGGAGTCGATTTGGATAACTCTACACCAGATATTGATGATATAAAATCGAAAATTTCCCCAAAAACTGTAGCAATTTGTTTGATTAGTCCCAATAATCCAACAGGAGTTGTATTCAATGAGTCTTCTCTAAAAAAATTAGTTGAAATTGCAAATCAACATAATCTATACATTATCTGTGATGAAATCTATGATCAAATAATCTTTGATCAAAAATTTGTAGGAATTGGTAAGGTGGCAGGAGATTCCCCCGTAATTGTTCTTAATGGATTCTCTAAAGTTCATTTAATGTCTGGATGGCGAATTGGCTACATTGCATTTAATCAATCATCTCAACTTGATGCCTTGAGAGAAAATCTTCCAAAACTTGCTAGAGTAAGAATAGCTACAAATCTTCCAGTTCAGTATGCTGCATTAGAATCACTACGAGGTCCTCAAGGATATATCTCAGAATTTGTATCTGAATTAAAAAAGAGAAGAGATTTGGTTGTAAAACGATTAAACACAATGCCAGGTTTATCTTGTCCGAATCCAAAAGGCGCATTCTATGCATTTCCAAAAATTGAAGATAATAGATTTGGAAATGATAAAGAATTTGTACAAAAACTCTTAGAGACAAAAGGAGTATTGACAGTACATGGTTCTGGTTTTGGAGAACAATATGGAAAAGGACATTTTCGATTGGTGTATTTGCCTAGTCTTGAAATTCTAGACTCTGCAATGAACAAAATAGAAGAATTTGTAAGTCAATAACTCCAAACTGACAACTTTTCTGGAATTATTTCTATAATACAATCAGTGTTATCAAGTAATTCTTTTGCAGATTTATTTTCCATATTCTTAAAATATCTTAAAAGAATTTTTTCTGCAATTTTTTTAACTTTGTTATTTTCTAAAATTATATTTGCATATCCTTGTCCCATAACGCCGTCTATAGGAGAATTAATTCCAACATCTACACAGAATGCAACTTTGTTGTTTTTCTTTACATTTTTTGCCTTTTGAGTTTTAGTGTTTGTTCCAATGTAGATTTTTTTTGAACTATACATATACCACACAGGTACAATGTGTGGAGTTTTATTGTTCCCAATTGTTGCAAGTCGAAGAATTTTCTGAGTTTTTAAAAATTCATCGCTATGCTTCATATTTTCTGAATCCTAACACTATCATAAAAATACCAAAACCAATCATACCTATTGATACTTTTTCATTTGTAAATTCTGAATTGACAATAAAATCTTCTACAAAATCTGGGCCCCATAATATTAATTGTCTAACAAGAACAATTCCTGCCATTATTAGAAAAAGTGCACCAATTGCAGTATACCAATTTCTTCCCCGTCTATAATATTCGTGGCTCATTGTTAGTAAAATTATATTTAGATGATTTTAATTCCAGGATTTTTTATTTTATTTTGTATCATTGCATTAAGCAATAGCGGTGTTGAAATCTCTGCAAGATATGATAATTCCCCTGGTCCTAAGTAAATTGGTCTTAATCCTTTGATTTCATTGATCAAACCATTTACAACTTCAATTGCTCCTTTATCATCACCACAAACAAAAATATCATAATCCAAAACCATTGTTGGATTGACAAGTTTTTTTTCAGATATTACATGAAACGCAGAAACCAATCTTGATTTATTTTTCATGTATTTCAAAACAAGTTGATATGAAAATGGTTTATTTTCTTTAATTGGAATGAATTCAAAACCAACATCTGTTTTTACCATTGGAACAATTGGTGATACCACCACACAGCTATCTTTTACTGCAGGTAATATTCCAGAGCATACTGAATCAATATTTTCATAAGGAATTGATAAAATTAAAACATCGCTTTCTTTTGCAACTGAAACATTATCATTTCCAGTAATTGTTCCATTAATTTTTCCAAACGATTCATTTGCTAAATCGGTGTATTCTTTTGCAGCCTCTGATGCTCTTGCAGCATCCCTTGAACCGATAATTACATTATGATTTTGAGACCATCTAAGAGCAAAACCTTTTCCCATTCCTCCGGTTCCACCAATAATTCCGATCTTCATAATTTTATTCAGAGAATCTTATTATTATCTCTATTTGATATGTGATTAGGTTGGGTTCCGTTATTTTCCTGAGACATGGTCAGGCAAAAAATAATATCGAAAGAATTCTAACTGGAAGAACTCCAGGAGTGCCATTAACTGAAAAGGGAATTGAGCAGGCAGAAAAAGCAGCAAAATTCTTAGAACATATGAATATCTCTGCAATTTATTCTAGTCCAATTGAAAGAGCAAAACATACTGCTGAAATTGTTGGCAAACATAATTCCCTTGATGTAATAATTGATGATAGACTAATTGAACTTGATATGGGAAAATTCACAGGTGTTCCATATGATGAAATATTTTCTAGTCACGGTAATGTTTTTATGAAATTCTATAACGGTGAATTAGAAATTGCTCATAATGGTGTTGAGACATTTTCAGAAGTCAAAAAACGCGTATTGGGTATTGTAGATCATGTTGTTGAAAATCACCCAGATCAAAACGTTGTGCTTGTGACTCACATGGATCCAATCAAAGCCATGTTATCCACAATTGTAGATCTAACTCCTGAGAATTTATTTGAATTAATTATTGCAAATGCTTCTCTTAACATTTTTAGAGAACACAAACGGAAATTTTCAATATCTGGACTAAATGTAATGGATCCTTCTCGATTTAATCAGGATTGGTAATTAATAATCTTGAAAACCCTTAAATAGAAATTACAGGTCACGTTTCTCAACCGCTAATGAAGAGTACACTTAGTTTATTCTTAGTATTGGCAATTTTAGTAATAATTCCTACAGTGGATTATGTATTTGCTGCAGGAGATGAACCTGGTCAATATCTAGATCGTAGAGTAGTCATTTGGAATTTATTTTATAGAATGATGACAGTTGCATTTACAGTCGGTGCAGTAGTATCTGGCACTATAATCTGGTTATGTTGGAGATTCAGAGAATCTCACCCAAAGGCAACCCCAACTCCATATGAAAAGGAAGGAGTTTGGTAAGAATGGGACATCACTCTAACTGGCCTGAATGGGTATACGTCGGTGTTGTAATTGCTCTTATGTGTTGGGTTGGTGCTGAAGCATGGAATGCTGAAAGACTAGTCGAACATATTCCAGCTGATGCTGAAGTTATCAAAGTAACAGGACAACAATGGTTCTGGTCATTTGAACATGAAGATGGAACAAAAGAGATTGGTGAATTACATGTAAAAAAGGGTCATGCTTACAAATTTGAAATAATGTCAAAAGATGTCAATCATTCATTTAACATTCATGATTATGTTGTATTGATGGATGCAGTACCTGGTAGAGTTAACACTGTATGGTTTGCACCAATGGAAGTTGGTGAACATGATATTCAATGTAGAGAATATTGTGGATTAATTCATTATAACATGCGTGGCAAGTTGTACATTGAGGAGGATACCTCATCTTGATGCTAACCCTTTTATCCCAATTTTCAAGTGAGGAGAATTACTAATGGTTCTAGAATTACAAAAGCCACGTCCAATTTGGCAAATTATGTTTTCTACACATCACACAGATGTTGGATTACTATATCTCATAACATCTATTGCATTCTTGTTTATGGGTGGTGCATTAGCACTTGCAATTAGAGCAGAACTGTTCTTGCCAGGATCACAAATTATTGCAGACTCTATGACATTCAACAGAATATTTACAGTACACGGAACAACATTGATTTTCTTATTCATTATACCATTTGCATCTGCTGTTGGTAACTACTTTGTACCAATTATGGTTAGATACAAAGACATGGCATATCCAAAATTAAATGCAATTGCATTTTGGATGATTCCGCCAGCAGGTGCTCTGATTTGGTTAGGCTTTGCTGACTTTACATGGTATGCAACTCCTCCATATTCAATTATCAGTGCTCCTGGTCCTGCAGCAGACATGTGGATATTTGGATTAAAGATTTTAGGAATTTCCTCAGTACTTGGTGCTATCAACTTTATAGTTACAATTCTAAAATGCAAACATCCGGACATGTCTCTTGGTCAAGTACCATTACTGGCTTGGTCCTTTTTGGCATCATCATTAATTATTCTTGTAGCAATTCCTACATTTGCAGCAGCACTTTTGATGTTGCTTACTGATAGATTAGGAGTATCTGGATTCTTCAATCCTGCAATGGGTGGTGATCCAATTGCATATGCACATCTATTCTGGTTTACATTCCATCCTGAAGTATACGTATTGGTAATTCCAGCAATCGGAATGATGTATGAAATAATTCCTAGATTTTCAAGAAAACCTATCTTTAGTCATAGCTCAGGTATCTTTGCTTTTGTTTTGTTATCAGTAGTAAGTTTCTCATCATGGGCACATCACATGTATGCAACTGGAATGTCATTTACTGAAAAAACTGTATTTATGATCGGAACTCTAGCTGCAGTACCTGCATCAGCCATGCACGTCTTTAACTTTATTGCAACAATGTGGAATGGTAGAATTAGATTTGCAACCCCAATGATGTGGGCAGTTGGTGGAATTGCATTATTCTTCTCAGCAGGAGCAGGTGGTGTGGTAAACGCTGCAATGCCATTAGATTTCCAGACACACGATAGTTATTGGGTAGTTGGACACTTCCATCTATTTGTCATGGGAACAATTGCATTTGGTTCAATTGGTTACTTGTACTACATGTTCCCATATGTAACTGGAAGAATGTATAATGAGAAAATGGGTAAAGTTCACTTTGTAATGTCATTTATTGGAACAGTTCTAGTATTCTTCACACAACATGTACTTGGTCTCTATGGAATGCCAAGAAGAATTTTTGATTATCCTCCAATTCCAGAATGGATTGCTATGAACCAAATTGCTTCGGTAGGTGCAATGATTATTGGTGTCAGTATGGTAATATTCTTGATAAACATGATACACAGTTCTGCCAAAGGAAAGATTGCAGATACTGACGATCCTTTCGATCTAGGCGGCAAATACTATTATCCTTTCGAGTCAAAGAACCCCCATCACTAGGAGATATGAAATGAGTCAACATAAACAAGAATTTTACAGAACAACTCCGGCAAGAACTGGAAAAATGATGGCAATAATGCTAGGCATTTGTCTTGTTGGTGGCGTGATATTTTTTAGCATGTGGGATTACTGGACATCTGCTCCGGCTCCTGTAGTTGCTCAAATGGCAGGTGCAAAACAAACAGAATCTGCAGCAGTAGCAACTGGAAAAACAATTACTGAAAATCTTAAATTTATAGAATCTCCTGATTTTAGAACATTATCATTTAATGCATTACCTGGAGAAGAAGGTCATAATCCTACAATTAATGCAAGTGTTGGTGACAAAATTGTGTTTAACGTTGAAAATGATGGAAAATCATTTCATGCATTTGGTGTAACTGCTGATGCAGAAGGATTTGCAGGCATTTTCCCATCAAGTGCTATTGCATCTGCATCCAATCCATTAAAACCTGGTATGTCAGGTACATCTGAATTTATTCCATCAAAAGAAGGAACTTACTATTACATCTGTACTGTCCCAGGTCATAGAGAACAAGGAATGGTTGGAGAAATTATTGTAGGTGCACCTCAAGCCGCAGCAGCACCTCAAGCCGCAGCAGCACCAACTGGCGTTCATCATGATTTCAGTGTAAACTTTATTGAATCTGCAGACTTCAGAACATTATCATTTAATGCATTACCTGGAGAAGAAGGTCATAACCCAGACTTTACAGTAAAATCAGGCGATGAAGTTACTTTTGCTGCAAAAAATGCTGGTAAATCATTTCATGCATTTGGAATAGTTTCAGATCCAGAAGATTTCAATAACATACTTTGGAAATCTGCTATTGCAACTGCATCTAATCCATTAAAACCTGGTCAAGAAGGCAGTGTCACATTCACTGCAGGTGCACCAGGAACTTACTATTACATCTGTACAGTTCCAGGACATGCATTACAAGGAATGAAAGGCTCATTCATAGTAGAATAGATTGGCCTTACAATATCTAGCATTAGCAACTTTAATCGTTTTGTATTCTTTGATGTTTATCGGGGGATATATCTCCTCAGCTGGACTTGGATTAACATGTCCTGAATGGCCACTTTGTCCAAATGGTATTATGCCAAACGAGGAATACTTTATTGAGTGGACTCATAGACTTGTTGCAGTTACTACTGGTTCACTTGTTATTGCAACTGCGGTAGGAAGTTGGCTAAACAAAAATGCAGGAAGAAAAATTAAATTTACTAGTACTTTTGCTGCAACCCTTGTAGTTACCCAAATTACTTTGGGTGCAATTGTAATTAATCTAAAACTTCATGCTGTACTCGTTGCAATTCATTTGGGAGTTGGAATACTTTTGTTTTCAATGGTCTTGCTGACTGCATTGTTTGCATTTAGAATAACAAAAAAACCAATTGAATCTACGATTTAGTTTTAAACTGTAATAATTTTGGTAGATAAATGTAAGATACTACTACTCCCAATGTTATCGCCCCAATCGTAATTGCTATGATGAAAATATATCCGAAAGGACTTTGTGTACTCATGTTAAAACTATAGGTCAGAATTCCTGGATTACCATCCATGTCATATAGATCTACTTTTACAATATGATTTCCCGGGTTTTTCCATACATAATCTACCTCGTAATGACCACCTTTGTGATATTCTGGACTAATTGCATCAATTTGTTGATCATTATAAAAAAATCTAATTCCCATAGTAAAATGATCTACTTCATTAAAATCACTATCACCAACTCTAAATAGGATCTGAGATTTTTCTCCTATCTGTGGAAATTCAGGTAATGTTGCAACTTGAACTCTATACCCACCTAGAAATTCTTCAGCTGAATTAAACATTGAATGTGCATAAGCCTCAGAAAAAAAAAGGAGTTATCGTCAATACTAAAATAAATAGAATACTGATAGATCGCAATTTTATCATCATACGTATAGATCTTTTACACAAATATAGTGTTAATCAATTTACAAAGGAAAATCTTCAAAACCTTTAAATCCTTATTGCCAAGACATTGAAACGTTGACTATCGTAACAAAATCAATCGATATTAAAACACCGGTAGAAAATGTATTTACATATTTTGCAAGACCGGAACACGTCTCAGATCAAATCAAAAATGACACAGTAGGCATGACAGTTATTCCTATGGATATCAAAGAGGGAATGGGTGTTGGAACTACATTTAGAATTATTGGTGACTTTAGCGGTAAACGATTAGAATGGGATTGTGAAACAACTGAATTTGTCAGAAATGAAAGAATTTCTGCAAAACAGATTGAAGGTCCATTTAAACACTGGAAAATCACTAACGAATTCAAATCTCTAGGTGCTAATTTAACCAAAGTAACCATGTCCGTAGATTATGCCATGCCATTTGGTCCATTAGGTGCAATTTTGGATAAAGCAAAATTTGCAAAGTCTGCAGAAAGAGGAATGGAAACTGCACTCTACAATGTACGTGGATTACTTGAAGGAAATGGTTCAATTCCAGTATACATCACACTAGATGCATACCAAAAATTGCTTGCAGAAAAGAAAAAGATGAACGATGTTCCTGTTTCGACTGCACTTACTGCAATTCTTGAAAAGTATGCTGAAATTGAAGCTAAAGCTCAAAACTAAATTTTAATTTCTTTTCCAATCTTAAGATTAATAACAACTCTAAGTTTTGCTATTTTTGTGGGTCTATGGCGCAGCCAGGTAGCGCACCGGACTCTTAATCCGGTTGTCGTGGGTCCGAATCCCACTAGACCCGCTTTTTTGATAAAATAATTTCTATTAAAATAATTATTTAAAATTAATTTTGGTTTTTCAAATCTGATAGAATTTCTAAATCAAATTCAATTTCTTCTGGCAATCCTTCCCACCAAGAATTATTTTCCATATTCAATAAAACCCCATTGTATCAGCTTATAGATCTTTCTAAATAAGAATTACAAATTAAATATTATTTTTTAAAATTGGTTTATGGAGAGAATATTTTTTTACTACATCTAATAGTGTGTCAATTCCAACTGGTTTTGAAATAATTGCAATTAATCCTTGCTCTAAAGCTTTTTTGCTTTTTGGGTCACTATTTGAATAACCTGTCACAATTACCACTCTTGCATCTTTATCAATTTTTATTATCTTTGAAAAAGCTTCATACCCGTCCATTTCAGACATATTGCCATCCATGACCACTAAATCCGGTTGCGCTTTTTTGTATTTTGAAATTGCTTCAAGGCCATTTGTAGCTTTTACAACATTATACGCATTTGCTTGAAGTACCTCTTCGTACAAATCTAATAAATCAACATCATCCTCTACAACTAGGATAGTTTTTGCCATTTCAAAATAATTTAACCCTAAAACCATATAAAAGAAGCAGTGTGTTCAATTTTTTGAAATCTCACTGTAAATAGAGATTCATAATTCCAAGCAAGAAAAAATCTCACATAAATAGTTCTTTTATAACTATAATTATACTGAATCAGGGCAGGGAAATTTGAATTATTTAAACAGCCAAACTATCAAGAAAAATCATCCATATGTTATTCTGCTAATTTCTCTGGTAGCAATTTCCCTCGTTTTTCAACTACGATTTTTTTTAGATGATTCACAATTTTTATGTATATCTGGTTCAACGTACTTGATTCTACCAGGAATATTGCTTGGAATTTCAATCATTCTTACCCTCAAATTATTTAAACAAGGAAATTCTCGATTTAACGCATTTGTATTTTTTACAATAGGTGCTTCACTTTGGTTTATCGCTGAACAGATATGGACAATTTATGATGTATATCATACAGATCCATTTCCTTCCATAGCTGATATTTTCTATCTTAGTGCATATCCATTTTTCATTATTTTCTTTTTAATTTCACTAAAACCTATTCGTAAAAATATTTCGAAAAAAATTTGGTTATTTTCATTTATACTGTCTTTTGCATTTTGTATTCCTTCAATAATTGCTTGCTTGGATTCATTACAAACTAATGATAGTTTAGATGTTACTGCAAAATCTATCGCGTTATCTTATCCAATACTCTCTTCATTTCAATTAGTTCCTGTAGTTGTTGGGATTATGTTTCTGGCAAAAAAAGATGTAAGCTATTTCTGGATGTTGCTACTCTTTGGCTTTTTAATTTATTGCATATCTGACACGTTCTTTCTTTTTTCACAATTAAACAATTCATACTATGATGGGCATCCAGTAGATGTGATGTATTTGTATAGCTTTACCTTTTTGATATATGCGTTATACAATCGTTTAAAGCTAACCAATAATTCTGATATTGAAAGTCAGGAGATGTTTACTGATAAAATAAAATTTGAAACAATCACCAAATTTGGAATACCTCTAACATTGATGATGTTTTCATTAATTGTAATTATTTCTTTGATTAGTGCATTCTATTATAATTTTGACAATCAATTTTCTGCTGATTATGTTGTACCAGGAGTAATAGTAATGATTACAATATTTTTTGCAATAATTTTCATACTTAACAAAAATATGACCAGATTTGTTCAAATGAAAACAAAAGAACTTGAAGAACAAAAAAATAATCTGACACACATCATTGATAAAAAGACACAAGACTTACTAAAAGCAGAGAGACTTTCTACAATAGGAGAATTATCGGGGCGTCTAGCTCATGATTTGAGAAACCCATTATCTGTCATAAAAATATCACTTGATTTACTAAAACAAAGTCCGGCAGATACTAAAATCTCCGATGATGTAACTACTAAAAGACTTGAACTAATTGAGTCAAGTGTTGAACGAATATCCCATCAAATAGATGATGTTTTAGATTATGTAAGAAATTCTCCATTAAAATTAAGTAAAAGATCTATTAGAAAAATTATTTTAGGCTCAATAGAAAAAATTTCTATTCCTCATAATATCAAAATTCTTGTTTCTGATTCAGACGCTGAAATTAATTGTGACTACATAAAGATTGATGCTGCTTTTATAAATCTCATTTTGAATTCAATTCAAGCTAATCCTGAAGGCGGTACTATTGAAATTAAGATAAAATCCGATCATGATAATGTCGTAGTTGATTTCATAGATTCCGGCTCAGGTATTCCCGATGAAGTTATGGATAAATTATTTGAACCATTATTTACTACAAAACAGCAAGGCACAGGATTAGGTTTAGCAAGCTGTAAAAATATTGTAGAACTACATAAAGGAAAAATCACTGTTAAAAATAATCCTACCACATTTACAGTTAGATTGCCAAAAAACCTTGAATCTTGATTATGAACTACATTTGTAATCTTTGTTCTAAAGTTTTCTTAGAAGCGTAAATCTACTTTTATCTGGTTCGATTTCTTCATGCATGTCAACATTACTGATGACTCTGACTTTGTGATGCATCCATCTTTTTTGCATATTCCTGAATTTTGAATTATCATCAATCTGTTTTTCTAACTCATCATATTTTTCACAATTCATGATGTATTTTCCTGCAATTCTGTACATCTCAGAAATACCTTTTTCTAAAATATCGTCATCAAGATAATTCAAAAGTTGATGAGTAAAAACAAAATCAACTGAGGAGTCTTTAAAGGGTAAATTTGTAATTGATGACTTGTTAAAATTAAATTTAGGTCCATTTTTTTTTGCAATACTTAATGCCATGTCGTTTAAATCCACACCAAAAACATCAACTGTTTCTGAAAATAATCTTAAATCAATCCCTGTACCACATCCTATCTCTAATACAGACGTACAACGCAAAGAAATAGCTAAATCTCTAATAAATTTTGAAAATTCCTCATTGAATTTGGCCTCATTTTCATTTGCATATGTGTCCCAAAATTCCTTATTGTAGTTCATAGAGTAATTTCAAATGTCTGCTATTTGTTACTAATTGTTTAATGTTGACACTTGCAGGGAATAAGTTTAGTGTCAAATGTGCAATCATGCGGACCATCTGATTTGTTATCCATTGGAATTTCTTTCATGCAGTCGTCATGACGTCCCTTTCTACAAAACCAACAAATTTCTTGAGTATTACCGGTAGCACAGGATTCCATACTATTGATACTATATTTGTTGGTAAAAAACTTCTTGGATGTTTAGATAAATGTTAACCATGGCAAAAATCTTTCATCTTTTCCCATAGTGACATCTGAAAATGATTTTTGTAATTCCTTTGTAATTTTTCCCATTTTTGCATTACCTATGATTACTTTATCGATTTGTGTTACTGATTTTACTTCTGCCGCTGTGCCTGTCATAAATATTTCATCTGCTGAATACAAGTCTCCTCTTTCTAGATCTCTTTCTATCACAAACCCTCCATTTTCCTCTATTATTTGGATAATGCTATCTCTAGTAATTCCTTCCAACCCTCCTGCCGAAAGTGGTGGTGTTTGAATAATACCATCTTTTACAACAAAAATATTTTCTGCACTACCTTCTGCTACTTTTCCATGTATGTTTAACATAATTGCCTCATCATATCCGTTTTCAAGTGCTTCAACTCTTGCTAGTGCTGCATTTGCATAGTTTGATGCAGCTTTTGCTTGCATTGGTTGAGATCTTGAATCTATTTTTATCCAACTTGAAACTTTACATCTAGCACCAGAGAATTTTCCTGCTTTACCTTCACCCATAGCCCATTCCCAACAAGCAATTGAGACATCAACTTTATTTGGAGTTGGTGTAAGGCCCATTGTACCAAAACCATAGTATGCAAGTGGTCTTATGTAACACTCTTTCAAACCATTTGCTTTTACTGTTTTAATTATGGCATCTGAAATCTCTTTTTTGGAAAATTGCATTTTCATAGAATACAATTTTGCTGAATTGAAAAATCTATCAACATGTTCTGGTAGTCTAAAAATTGCAGAACCATTAGGAGTGTTATAACATCTAATTCCCTCAAATATTGATGTTGAATAGTGTAATGCATGAGTAAGTACATGTACTTTGGCATCTTTGAATGGTACTAATTTTCTATTCATCCAAATCTTGCCAATTTCTTTCATAGGAAAGAGAAAATACTATGCCCATTTAAAGAATATCCTCGAGATTAACTGTATTTTTCTAAATGTAGTCTCTAAATATTCGACATGCCCACTAAACTTATGCAGTGGATTCTGGGTTTTACCGCAATTGCGATGTTGGTATCCGGTTTGATTGGCCAGGCCTTTGAGATGAGAAAACTTCGATTAGATACTTATCAAGCAGGCGAATTGGCTTCGGCTAATATTTTTCTAAACAAGAAAAATTTCAAGTGGTATGGATTAATCATTGCAGGAATGATTCTTTGGTATGTGGCTGAGCGTAGCTAAGATGATCTATATAGATCAGCTCTAAATACTAGAAAGTGTAACATATAGTATCGCGTGTTTTGGGTAACGCCGGACTAAATCTAGATAAGGTCCAAGAACAAACCCTTATTGGCGGTAAAGGTGAAAGCCCTTAACGCCTCTTTAACTTAATTAAATAAAATTAATCTCAGATTTTTCTTTGTGAACTGCATTTATTGCCTTTCTAATACTGTCTTTGGAATCTTCAATCACAATAATTATTCTTGAAGTTTCTTCTTGTGCATCCATATTCAAAATGTTTAATCCCGCTTCACCAATTTTTGCACTAGTTCTTGATGCTACTTGTTGTACCCTCCACATCTCATCGCCAATCAATGTGATCACTCCTCGGTTGTATGTAATTGATGCAAGTGAATCAAATCCAAGGAAATATTTTTCATTTCTTTTTACATAATCTCCGTCCAAAAATAATATTCTTGAAAATTCTACTCCATCTTTTGTAAATGGAGATAATATCACATATTCACTATATCTCTTGTCTTTTTCTAGTGATATGAGTAATTTTTGAGCAGAATTTGTTTCAATTTTAAAAATTGCACAATTATCTTTTCCAGTAACTATCTTAATTGGATGATCGTTTTTACTATCTGGAATTCTTTTGATCGTTGTAGTTTTTGAAGGATCTTTCATATTTGTAACAATTATTGGCATATCGACTCCGTTTTCAACAATTTCTTTAATTGCTATTGGATCTAAAATCTTCATTCCAAACATTCCTGCAAGTCTTGCTTCATTGTATGATAATTGATCAACCTCTGCCAATCCTTCATCTACGATCTTTGGATCAGCTGATACTACAGAACTATCTTTTTCAAAATCTATTCTAGTCTCATATTTTTTATGAAATAATATTCCAAGATCTGCTGCAGTTCTATCCGAACCTCCTCTTTCATATGTCGTGGTAATGCCGTCTGGAGTCTTGCCTATGAAACCTCCCATTGTAACTACTTGATTATCTTCAACTAATTTAGCAGTCTTTTCAAGATTTTCTCTGGATTTTGATGCCAGAAAATTTGTTGATTCTATATTGTGATCTGTAATTATTGGCCAATCATCGTAACTTACTGCATCTGATTTAATCCCATTACTTCGTAGAATGTAATTCATTACATGAGACATCAATATCTCACCTGAAAACGCAAGTGAGCGTGAGCGTATCTCTTCTGCAAATTCCTTTTTCTGTAGACCCTCATCTAATGCTTTTTCTGCTTTTTTTAGGAATTCATCTATCGTATTTTGACAATCTTTCATATTTTCAGAATTTACAAATTTTAGAATTTTCTGATAACATGATTTTATGACTTGTAAATCTGCTTTATTTCCATGCTCGACATTTTTTCCTTGTTCTAAAATAACATCTGTAAGCGAACACTTTTTTTCATTTTGCATTGTAAGTGGGGCTGAAAAAACTGCTATTATTTTAGAATCTTTTTTCAAATCATTAATTCGGTCTAAAATTAGTGGAATAGACATGCCATCTATACCGATTGCGCTTCCACCAAACTTGGCCACAACTAGTTTATTCACAGTACTTTAACAAAATTAATTGGGTATCTATTAAGGATTGGATTCAATTTTAGTTGATTAATTTTTTTATTATGTTGTATGCGTTAATTGCACCTTTAGTTTCAACAGGATTGCGTTTCTGCTCTAATTTTTCTAAAATTAACTCATCTAATTTGTTAATGTCATCAAAAACAAATCCTTCCCCTCTTGCATTATCTTCTTGTTCAAAATGCCCCTTTATTGGAATAAAAATACCTGGAGTTCCATATGCTTTTGACTCATCAATAGTTGACTTGCCTGCAAGCGACACTATTACATCAGCTGCAAAAATTATTTCATGAAGATTATTTACAAATCCTAAATTCCTAATAGATCCATCAAATTTTTTGCTCAAAGATGGACCTGAAACAACAATCACATCTACGTCCTGATTTAATTTTGTAATTGTTTCTAAAGTTTTTTCAATTAGAAACAGCCCTGCATCAGTTCCGCCTATTGAAACCACTACTGTTTTTTTATCAAATGATAGTTTTTTCCGTAGTTCTTCTCTTGAAAAATTTGTTTGCCTCACAATTGGACCTACTCTTTTGATATTGTCTTCATCATGACCGTTTTCTGGAATGATTACAACATCACATTTTTTTATAATACTCTGCATTGATTTGTTCATCTTTTTTTCAATAAATGATGTTATTCCACTTACAAAATTTGTTTGTACTATATCTGTAATCAAAACTGTGGGCATCTTTTCTTTTTGAGCAATGGTAAGAGATGCAAAATCTTCATCACTTATGACTATTTTTGGATTATCATCTTCAATAATTTTTTTAGCTATTTTTTTACATCTTTTGTAATATTGATAATAATTCCATAACCATCTAGTTGAATTTTTTAGTACTCCATTTTCGACAATAAACTGTGGAGGAATGTATTTGTCTTCGACTTTAAACTCTAAATTCTTTAGAATTTTTGTAGCTCCGCCCCCCGTTACAAATTTTGTTGATATGTTTTGAAAATTATTTGCAACTGCAATATCTCTAGTCACATGACCTAATCCTATAGGACTAGAAAAAAAATTCACATCTGTCATGAATGTACAAAATTCTAATCAAATTTCTAGATTGTCACCTGTCTCAAAGTTTAAATGGTTTTCATCAAGGAAAGTTTCTGGGCTCATGGTCCAGATCGGTTATGACGTCGCCCTTACACGGCGAAAATCCAGGGTTCAAATCCCTGTGGGCCCATA
>NZ_AHJG01000179.1:0-1834 GCF_000241145.1 Candidatus Nitrosarchaeum limnium BG20
AGAACAGCATATGCCTCAGAAATTTCTTTGAAATGTTCTCCTGCTTCAGCAGATTTATTTCGATCAGGGTGAAATTTCAATGCTAATTTTCTATACTGGGCTTTGATTTCATCAGAGCCTGATGTTTTTGAAACTCCTAAAACCTCATAATAGTCTCGTTTTGCAGCCATAAATTATCCTTTAATTGTAATTGGTGTATAAATTGTGTAATGTGTTAATTTTTAGTTTCATCAGTAGTAGATGATTCAGAGTTTTGTTGTGAATTACTATCATTCTGAGAATCGCCTTGACCAGCATTTTGTTGGTCTGAATTAGATTGGGATGCAGCATTTTTGTAAAGTTCTGTAGTAATTTCATTAACAAGTGATTTTAAGGTATCAAGTTTTGGTTTAAGAACATCAATTTCTTTATCAAGAGATTCTTTTACTTCTTTAACAGCATCAGTGACCTTAATACCCTGTTCTTGGGAGATTTTGTCTTTAAGATCATGGTTAACAAGTTTTTCAACAGTGTAAATAAAACTTTCAGCCTCATTTCTTAGATCAATTTTTTCTTTTTTCTTTTTATCCTCGTCAGAGAATTTTTCAGCGTCTTGTTTTAATTTCTCAATTTCTTCTTTTGATAATTTTGAGTTAGATGTGATGGTAATTTTTGCTTCTTTTTTTGTACCAAGATCTTTTGCAGCAACATTAATTATTCCGTTTGCGTCAATGTCAAATTTTACTTCAATTTGTGGAATCCCTCTTGGAGCAGGGGGCAAGTCTGTAAGATTAAAACTTCCCAATGAAACATTATCAGATGCCATAGGCCTTTCTCCTTGTACCACATGAATTGTAACTGCTGTTTGATTATCTGCTGCAGTGGTGAAAACTTTACTTTTTGATGTAGGTATTGTTGTATTTCTTTCAATCAATGGTTCTCGTACTCCACCTAAAGTCTCAATTCCTAATGTTAATGGAGTCACATCAAGCAATACGATATCACTGGTTACATCACCAGCAATGATTCCTGCTTGAATTGCAGCTCCCATAGCTACTGCTTCCATTGGATCTATGCCAGATTCAGGCTCTTTGCCAAGCACTTCACCAACAAATTTTTTCACCAGTGGAATTCTGGTTGGTCCACCAACCATCACGATTTTGCTAATATCTGATTTTGAAATCTTTGCATCTTCCAGTGCTTTTTCTATAGAAGGTTTACATCTTTCAATAATAGGTCGAATTAATTCATCGAGTTTTGCTCTTGTTAATCTTAGTTCAAGATTTTTTGCACCTGACGAAGGATCATGAGATATGAAAGGCAAATTAATGTCAGTTTCCATTATTGTGGAAAGTTCAATCTTTGCTTTTTCTGCAGCCTCTCTGATTCTGGCCATTGCAGTACTGTCTTTAGAGAGATCAATTCCCTCTTTTTTCTTGAATTCATCTAGAATGTAATTAATTACAACTTTATCCATATCTGTTCCACCTAACTGGGTATCACCAGAAGTACTCATTACTTCAAAGACACCGCCACCCATTTCCATTATTGTGACATCAAGTGTTCCACCACCAAAATCAAATACAAGAATTTTCATGTCTTGTTTTGTTTTATCTAATCCAAATGCTAAGGAAGCAGCTGTTGGTTCGTTTATTATTCTTACAACATCAAGACCTGCGATAGTACCTGCATCTTTAGTTGCTTGACGTTGATTATCATCAAAATATGCTGGTACTGTGATTACAGCCTTATCAACAGGTTCACCTATGAAAGCCTCTGCGTCTTTTTTGATTTTTTGGAGGATAAATGCTGAAATTTGTTGAGGTTTGTAGTTTTTGTCTTGTATTTTGAAAAG
>NZ_AHJG01000178.1:0-3704 GCF_000241145.1 Candidatus Nitrosarchaeum limnium BG20
ACATCATTTTGTTTATAGAATGAATCCCAATCTGGAAATTCTTTTTTATTCTCTATCAATGTAATTGTAGCACCTATTTTACGCCTAACTATTGGATTTTCTTTAATGATTTTTCTATGTTCATATTAAGAACAATTTCTGCTATATCGCTAGCATATTCCGCCACTCTTCGTATGTTTTCAGTTATTCTTCTTACTCTATACATTTCTTCTTCATCTTTAAGAGATTTTGAAGAATCTCTTATTTTTTTCTCATATTTTATTATGTCATTTGTTTTTTCAATGGTTTTTTCAGCTTGCATGTAATCTTCTTTGAATAATGCTAAACACGAATCATCTAAAACTGATAAAGCAAATTCATTCATATCTTGAATCTTTTCTACAATCTCTTTTTTCAATGGTTTTTTAAATTCCAATATATCATTTGCAATAAATGATGCATGATCTCCTGTTCTCTCAATATTTTTTACAACTAATCTATACCCAAGACAATCACGTGCATTTCTAAACCCCATTTCTTTTAACATGTGTTCATTCTGAATTGCTATCTTTAATTGTCTAATAATATAAAATCCAAATCTGTCCACTTCGTCATCTGTGTTGATCACTTCTTGTGCAAGTTCCAAATTATTTTCACTCATTGCCAAAATTGCGTCACTAGACATTGACTTGGCAAGGTGAATCATCCTCTTGATTGCCCCATCAACAGAGAGTTCTAACAAATTTACTAAAACCTGAATGATGATTCCATTGCTAGAATCTGAAATAATTTCAGATCCCATCAACATTCTTTTTACAGCTTCTTTTACCGCATTTCGTTGATTTGGGTTTAATCTCCCATTTTTTGGTTTTACATTGATTGTTTTATAACCTAAAAAATACAATGAAATTAATTTTCTTACAATTGATGATGTTTCCTCTGCATCAATCTCTAAAACAGCATCTTCCTTTTTTTGAGATCTTGTCTCAAATTTTGGTGGATAGATTTCTAATGTTTGAGAGTCTTTTCTTATCATTCTAATTTGATCTCCTTGTTTTAGCCCAAGATCCATAACCCATTGTTTAGGTAATGAAACTATATACGATGATTTGCCTGTAAACTGAATTTTCCTGGTTTCTTCTCTTTCTTCCATAATCTACATTAAAAAATCGTATCTATATAGTTTAGTTCTAAAAATATATGTTAGCACTGAACTAATATTTAGATAAGTTTGTACCGTGAATATGGATCAAGTTCTAAAATTAAAGTATACTCTTGATGCATTATTTGGAAATGGTGTTTCAAAATATTTGCCAAAAAATATTGAAATGACTTTCTCAAGAAAAACTGGTAGAATAAGGACTGTGACACATGAAGGAAAATTACTATGTACATTGAGAATAGATGGTGGTCTTGCTATTAGTCCATATTTTGCTCAACTATTATTAAAAAGCAAAAAATTCAAAGAAAATTGTTTAGAAGTTAATCAAGATGCAGCTCCATTTGTTAAAGAAGGAAAATCTGTATTTTGTAAACATGTAGTATGGTGTGGTAAAAATATACGAATTGCTTCTGATACTCCAGTTTTATATGATAATAAAGTTATAGCAGTTGGCAAAGCAATCTTGTCGTCTGAGATGATTTCTGATTTTAATAGAGGAATGGCAATTCGAGTCAGAGATAGTTTAAAAAGTCCTAAGGGGGAATCATCATTATGATGCGCGGCGGTAATCGTGAAATGAGAAGAATGATGGATAAAATGGGATTAGATATGAAAGAAATACCTAATGTCCAAGAGGTAATAATCAAGACTGACAAAAAAGAGATTATTGTTTCAAAACCATCCGTTACAGAGATGAAGGCAAAAGACAATTCTATTTTTACTGTTACTGCAGACAGCTATGAGGAAAGGGAATTAGAGGTCCCAATTTTTTCAGATGAAGATATTCAATTAGTAAGTCAACAAGCTGGTGTAGATGAAGAAAAAGCCAAAAATGCACTTGAAGAAGCCAAAGGCGATCTAGCCAGAGCAATCTTACTTTTAACTTCTGGATGATTTTTCTCCTATTTGTGCCTAAAATTGTGTCAAAATTGAATGATTTAAGTAATGGATTTGAGGAAATCGATGTATAATGAGTAATTTAGCCGAATCAAAAGTAACTGGAATAATTCAATCTTTGAATGGATTGGAAGACAATTTGGATTCACTTAACAGCAAAGTTGGAGATATGAAAAAACAGCTAAATGTAAAGGCGTTAAATGAAATTGATAAACTTTTAGAAAAAACACGAGAAATGGCTACAAAAGAGGCTGAACTTATTATTAACGCCTCAAAATCAAAAGCAACTACTGAATCTACAAAAATCACCAAAGAAGGCCAACAAAAAGTGTCAGAAATTCAATCTAACATAGATGCTCATTTTGATGAAGCAGTCAAACATGTCGTGTCAACTGTTTTGAAGGCATAAACCTAAATCAGATATTTATTTTTGTAAAACATCGATCCATTACTTAATACCCGTATTGGAATTGCTACTACGTATGGTAGACCATACTATAGATTTTCAAATTCGTTAAAGATATTGAAATTATCTTTTGATTCTATTTTTCCTGAGGATATTCCAAATTATGATGGGCATTTAATTTTAACTACAAGAAAAGAAGCACCAATTGAATGTGAAAAACCAATGTTACATGAGGATATCTTTGAGAATCATCCTACGGTAATTAGAGGACTAATGATTCAAAAATTGTCTTTAGGTTATGAAGAGGAATTAATAATTGGAATTGATCCAGGACAACGTACAGGAATTTCTATCTTTTATTTTGGTAGGGAAATTGAAAGTTCATTTATTTCATCTACTGAAGAATTAGTATTGCATATTATAGAAGTATTAGGTGGTTTAAGGGCAAAACGAAAAGTAGTTAAAATTGGAAATGGAAATATGAAAATTGCAAAAGAGATAGTAACAATGCTTAATCTGACATTCTGTTCATCATTTGAATTAGAATTTGTTGATGAGCGAAAAACAAGTTTAAAAATTAAAAATTTTAATCAACGAGGAAAACGTGATATGCTTTCAGCAAAATACATTCTACAAAGGGAAGGTTTCCGATATTCTATTTTACCACTTTCCATTACTGGATAATTAATTATTACTTGTCCATATTATTTATTTCATAAATTATGATACAAGGTACATTGTTATTTCTATAATTCTTTAGTTTCAGTAAAATTTTTGGTAAAATGATTGATAAAACAATTTAATTTAGAAACTTCTGTTTTTAGAAGCTATACATATTTATTGAAGATTTAATGTTTTTATTTCAAACAAATGATATTGATCGCTTAATAACTTGAAATTATTTCATGATTTTTATTTATTTAATCAAAATTTCATCGATCCATCCTTATATACATAAGAATTCTATAATATGTTACCAAGATGACTTGTAAAGGAATTTGCGTAAGATACAAGGCTCAAAAGCCTGTAGGAACCGGAAGATATGCTTCTGGACAACGACGATGTCAAATTTGTGAAATATTCATCAAATGGGAAGGTCTATGGTGTCCATGCTGTGGATACAGATTGAGAACAAAACCACGAAATCTCAAATACAAAGCAAAACTACGTGCTAGAGTAGAAGCTGATTCTATTGAAGCAAAAGCAAATGCTGAAAATCAACAAGAAGTTGAAGAGGTAATAGTGGTTAAAGCAAAACCT
>NZ_AHJG01000177.1:0-5956 GCF_000241145.1 Candidatus Nitrosarchaeum limnium BG20
GCAGCTTCCAACGCAGCTTCCAACGCAGCTTCCAACGCAGCTTCCAACGCAGCTTCCAACGCAGCTTCCAACGCAGCTTCCAACGCAGCTTCAACTACAATATCTGTAAATTCTAATTCTAATTCTAATTCTAATTCTAATTCTAATTCTAATTCTAATTCTAATTCTAATTCTAATTCTAATTCTAATTCTAATTCTAATTCTAATTCTAATTCTAATTCTAATTCTAATTCTAATTCTAATT
The DNA here is from genome assembly GCF_000241145.1 of Candidatus Nitrosarchaeum limnium BG20. Taxonomy (NCBI): domain Archaea; kingdom Thermoproteati; phylum Nitrososphaerota; class Nitrososphaeria; order Nitrosopumilales; family Nitrosopumilaceae; genus Nitrosarchaeum; species Candidatus Nitrosarchaeum limnium. The sequence continues at coordinate 245 of NZ_AHJG01000177.1, forward strand.
CTAATTCTAATTCTAATTCTAATTCTAATTCTAACTTTATATCAAAACAATCAACGGTTGTTGTTGATGCAATTGTTAAGGCTGTAGAGGAAATTGTTGATAATTCAGACGATTCATCTAAAGGGTTAACAGATGCAGAAAAATTACTTAAAAAATAACGAAGGAAACTGAAAAAGATGAAAAAAAATCTGAAAAAGATCTAGAAAAAGAGATTAAACAGGCTCAGAAAGAATCTGACAAAGGAAACTTAGTTGCATTAGTTCTTTATAACATGGAATTAGATGAATTAAATAAAGAATTTAACGGAAATACCTTTGATCCACTTTACCAAAAACAATTATCACTTCTTAAAAATCAATATGATCAAAATATTCAAAAAGTAAAAATGGTCTACTTTGATAATGTTTTAAAAATAAATCCCGGATTCACAATAATTGCAGATAATTTACAAAAAACAGAATCTCAAGACAAACACACAGAAATGCAAAAGGAGAAAAATCCTGGAATTATGATTAAAAAAGTAGATAAACAAATCAGAGCATTAATGCAAGATGAAAATCCATATGAAAATGCATGGAAATATGGTGTGGATGCAGATAAAAATCAAGTAAGACTTGTTTTGGAGTTATCAAACACAAATCCTGAAACAATTGAAAAAATTCAAAGTCAATCAGATGTCGAAGTACAGAATGGCAAATATGTTCAAATAACGACTAATGTTAATAATATTCCACGAATCAACTCATTTCAAGAAGTTGATAACATAAGATCCACATCAAAACCAACATTTGATACTGGTGATGCTTTTAATATCGTAAAATCACCCTTTTTGAATTCTGATCAAATAATTAAAACACTTGGGGATCTTAAGTACTCAAATCTTATCCAACTAAGCGCAGATGTTTCAGACTTGAATCGTTTAACCAGTGCTGATTACAAATATCCTATCTCTGAAGGCGTTTATGCAATTAATGCTGATATAGTACAAAATTCTGGCATTACTGGAAAAGATATCAAAGTTGCAGTACTTGATATGTTATTTTATACAGACAATCCAAAAATCTCAGATAACATTGTAAACTTTAAATCATTTAGGAATTCATTTGAAAATTCAATGTCTGCTCAATCTATTACAAATGAAGAGAACATCAGTCACGGGACTGCGGTAGCTGAAATAATTACAGATGTTGCCCCAAATTCTAAATTATATCTATATGAGATGAATACTGACGTTGAATTCGGACGTGCTATTGATGAAGCAATTTCTAATGATGTTGATATAATTGCAATGGCTGCAGGATGGCCAAATCTTTCTACAGATGGTTCTAGTCAAATTACCAAAAAAGTTGAAGAAGCAATTAACCATGGTATTTCCGTAATTGTTCCTTCAGGAAACTTTGCACAAAAACACTGGCAGGGAACATTTTCAGATAACGATCTAAATGCATGGCATGAGTTTGCACAAAAGGATGAAGGGTTAACAATTACCGTATCAGAGTCACAAATAAAAAACAATGTGCCAATAATGCTTTATCTAAACTGGAATGATGGACTAGGTGATTTCTCTGACTTTGATCTTGTTTTAGTAGACCCATTAGGAAAAATTGTAGATTATTCAGCCAATACCCAAACAGCAAATTCTCAAAAAATTGAAAGCATATTCTACATCCCTCAAATGGCTGGATTATATACGGTAGGCATTTCATATGCAGGAGAATTCAAATCATTAGATGATGTGCCTGATTATTCCAAGTTAGAGTTATTCTCAGTTAACAACAATATTGAATATCCTATAGCTGCAAGTAGTGCTGTTGTTCCATCTGATGCTAAAGGAGTAATTGTTGTTGGTGCAGTTAACAACAAAGATGGTGTATTGGAATCATTTAGTTCTCATGGGCCTACAAACAATGGAAAATCTGTTCCTAATGTAGTTGGTCCAAACGGTGTTACCACAATTGCATACAATGGAAATCTATTCTATGGAACATCTGCAACAACCCCATATGTTGCAGGAATTGCGGCATTGATGTTAGATGCAAATCCAAATCTCTCCCCATCTCAATTATTAAATCAAATTGAGCAGCATGCTAAACCAAAACATATGGAAACTAATTATAAAAATGAATACGGCTTTGGATTGGTTGATGCATCATTTATCATAAATAAAAATTAAGATGTTGGTATTTACTGCCACTTTGAATTATTGTTAAACAATCCTAGAATGTAAAATATTTTTTGTAAAAAACATGATATCCTTTGAATGTGTGTAATTGAATTACAAACAAGTCTATACTAACAAGAATTTCTATGATATTTCAATGAGGCAAATGATTACAAATGAGTATTCAGGTAAAAAACTTTTAATTCTGATGATTGCTACAGGCGTAGCGTTTTCAAGCATAACTTTCTTCATGCTTGGTGACGGACTTTTGGCATCATCATTGCTTTCTGAAAACGATTACAAAATGCTATGTGATACTGGACTTTGTTTTAATCCAATTACATCCAGTTTCCCTACAGGAGTATTTATTCAACAAAGCTACGAGTTTGATCAAATGACTATTAATCAAAATTCTGAGAGTTTCTCAAAATTCAGACCTGTCAAGGCTTCTACTGCTGACTTTGTACTAACTGATAATTCTGCAATTCTCTATTCTACAAAAGATAGTTTTGTTAGAGAAGGAATCAAGAATTCCAACGAAGGTTCAAACAAAGAACTACGAGTAATGGGCACTGGTCCTACTAATAACAGAGTTTTAGTTGGCTTTGATGAATCTCAAATAGGTACTGTATTAAAAGAAAAATCTCTAGAATCTGCAAAATTGAGAATTTTTGTAGTTGATAATGATCATAGATGGAAAGAAGGACAAACAGTAGTTGTTCATAGTCTTAATGAAAACTGGCAGGAAGGCGTTGGTGAAAATGCTCCGTTTGCTAATTTCATTGGAACTCAAAAAGGTGTTACTTGGAATTGTTCATCTGATGATCAAGATTGTACTAACTGGAATGGCGGTAACTTTCAAGGAACCGTTACTGACTCTGTGGTGATCTCAAATGACGTATCTGGAAAATGGATTGAATTTGATGTAACTACTGATATCTTGGCTTTCCTAAATGGTTCACCAAACTATGGATGGGTTATTATGAAAAGTGATGAAGACGCTCCAGGTAGAATAAACATCGCAGCAAGAGAAACACAGACAAATATTCCTCAACTGGAATTAATCTTTGCATAAGCAAAGTACTTTCTTTATTTTTATTTCATACACAAATCTTGAATCTGTCAAGCTTAAATTGGGCGACTTTGGGGATTTACTGGGATCGTGGTCTAGCTTGGTATGATTCTGCGTTTGGGACGCAGAGGTCGTGTGTTCAAATCACGCCGATCCCACCATCCATTATCTTATTATCAAATAACATCCTAGTTTTATCGCCGAGCAATGAGGAAGAGTTAGAGTAATGAGTTTGATATGAACTAAAATTAATGGCTCTGAGCTCCGGCATGTTTTTATCAATTGTATTCTGAATCGATTCTATTGAATTTTGAAAAACGTGATATCATTTTGATAGTGGGGCTTTTACTTTTCATGATTGGTTTAATTCCATTCATGGCTCCAATATACGCGGTTTTAATTGCAATTGCAATGTATTTTGGAATAAAATTCTATGTTGGAGTTAGGAAAAAATCTATTGAAAAAGAGTTGGGAGAAGGAATGTGTCTTGAATGCGGTGCTAAGATTTACGATCAAAAATGCCCTAACTGTGATTCTTTAAATGAAAAATTATAAAAAATATGCAAAATAAAATTCTCACTAATCTTTTCTACTGGCAAAAATATTTTTGAAATATTCATTAAAATCAAATAAATTTTAAGTGAATTTCTTATATGTTTATTTTTAATGATGTGTATATAGTAACATGAGAGAAGACTATGCAGAGTATACAAAATGTATTGAGTGTAATACTTCATTACTGCTTTGTTATTGCAATTGTCCTAAATGTGGTAAACGAGAAGATTGTACATGTGAACTTTTACCCCTAAAATTAAATTATTTAAAATATTAAAATTTAATTAATCTATTTTTATTTTATTAGTTCTATTTTCATTTTTTATAATTTATTATTGACTAGTGATAAATCAAATATGGCATCTTGTCTTTGCTATCTGGAATAGGGTTTGAGCACTGTCCACACTTTGGTCGTATTAACTCTGCATCATAATCCACTTCTCCTATCGGTTTATCACAAATCACACATCTTACAGTTTTAGTGTCATAAATATTCAAATTTATTTTATCCTCCTGTCACTGTATCAAATAATACGCATTCGCAATCATCTCTTTTTCCACAATATGGACAAGAACAATGACAATGTAGTAATGGATTATTGCAAATATTACAATCAGTATATTTTATCTCGCTTTTTTCTAAAATCTTATCCAACAAGTTTATCACCTCCCAAATTATTCTATCCAGCCCCCACATGAAAGACATATTTGCATTCCATCTTCGTTTTCATAACTTTCTGATCCGGGAGGACATTCACATTTTACAATTTCTTGCATAGTTTCTATATGTGGTTCTGATATTATAATTCAGATTTTAAAATCTTAAAAATCATTCAAATTTTTTAATAATAATTGGATGTTTGTTTATGTTTCAGACAATCGAAAATAAATTCCATTATCGCTGTAATGCATCATGAAAGATAAAAAAGAAAAAGAACGAGAGAAATTCAAAGAAAGATTTGACAAAAACGAAGTGTTGGCATTTACCTGATAAATATGGATGATATTTACCAACATATCTATGATGCACGACTAGATCCAGAGTTTGAGACGATACTGATTAAACTTTTACGTTACAATATGTCTCCTATAGTTGAAGTTCCTGTACGTTATTTTCTGCAAGAATATATTATAATCCGTGATGATTTTTGGATTGAATTTAGAAAATCCAATTCCTTTGATATGGCATTTGATAAGTACTATCAATATGCAAAAAATAAATGCATGTTGATCGATTCTCTCCTAGAAAATCTCAATTTCACCCTTAGTTATGACCCTTTAAGAAATGACTTGTCTTTATTGATGAAAGAAAGTTTAACCTTTTGAATTAATTGATTTGAATTAAACTATCAAGATAAGGTATGCTGTGTTGTTTTGATCTACAATATATTTTTCGTAAATGATAAAGCTGATTGTTCAAATCCCATTTTTTTATAAAATTTATGTGAATCTTTTCGTTGATTACCTGATTCTAGTCTAATTCTATAACATTTTTTCTTTTTAGATAACTCCGTGCAATGTTGAATTAATTTTTCCCCAATTCCTTGATTACGAAATTCTTTTGATACTACAAGCTCTGGAATATACATTTCAAGTTTTGCACGATTTAATCTTCTAATAAATACAATACTTGCAACTCCAATTATCTTTGAATTTTCTTTGGCAACAAGAATCTCTTTTTGCGGATCTGCCAAATAATCATCGATTTTATTTTTGAATATTTTTAGCTCATTACTATCAATTGGTTTTGGCCTTTCCAGTTCGTACAGAATTTCAAGTATGTCTTTGACATCCTTATCTTGGGCCCTTCTAACTGAGACCTCCATACTTAGTATAGTGTGATATGATATATCTAATTTCCAAAAAATACGCTTTATTTCTATTTGATGAACCTATATTCACTATTTTAAAAATTAAAAAACAT
>NZ_AHJG01000176.1:0-526 GCF_000241145.1 Candidatus Nitrosarchaeum limnium BG20
ACAAGATTTTTGTGATTGAATTATCACAGAATGCCATCCAGTGAAAAATTTTTCATATCCTACAGATTGAGCATGACCTAATGTCACAGTTGAGTCAAACATCATAGTGGTTTCATAATTTTTCTTTTTTTCAAAAGATTTAGAAAGTTCCTTGTACGTAACATCATTTTTCAGTTTGTTATTTTCAGCCAATTTGTTTCCATTAGAATCGAATATGAATAGACTTGTAGAATCAAGTTCATCATCATGAAGTGGAGTCTCATTAAATATACAATGGATAAACTTGCTCCAGTTGAATATAATACCTAAAATTCCTATTGGGATTTCTGAGCACGTGTTATCTTGATACACATTACAATAAAATACAATTTTTGTGAATCCCTTAATTTCTTCATTGATCATCTCAAATCCATAATCTTTATTTCTATGATTTAATGCATTTTGAAACCATGATGAGTTTTTTATGTTTGTGTCTCTCAAATTTTTTAATGTGTTAGCATTTGCCATCACATTTCCATCTAAATCA
>NZ_AHJG01000175.1:0-5333 GCF_000241145.1 Candidatus Nitrosarchaeum limnium BG20
TAATAACAATTCTTTCTGCATGGTCATCAAACAGCAAATTTCCATTCATTGGTGGAATTAGAGCATTACATCAAATGGTTTCATTTGAAATCCCGTTAATTCTTTCATTATTGGGAGTAGTAATTCTTACAGGCACTCTAAATCTTTCTGAAATTGTTGTCAGTCAAACCAATTTCCCATGGATTATATTTTTGCCAATTGGCGCAATTATTTTCTTTATTACAATATTAGCTGAATTAGAAAGAATTCCATTTGATTTACCAGAAGCTGAAAGTGAAATTGTTGCGGGTTGGTTAACTGAATTTTCTGGAATGATCTACGGTCTTGTTCAATTGGGAACATACTTGAAACTTTATGCATTTGCAGCCTTGTTTGTTGTTTTATTCCTTGGTGGTTGGACTGGACCGATGATATGGCCTCCTTTCCCTGAGGAAATTATTACTGATGGAATAGTAATGGGCCCAATCACTGCTAAAATTCCTGGACTACCAGTATTTTCACAGGAGATGTTAAATGGAGTAGTATGGTTTGTACTTAAAACGGTAGGAGTGATCTTCTTTATTCTGTTACCAAGAGGTGTTTTCCCAAGAATTAGAATTGATATGTTGCTAAGTCTTGGTTGGTACAAATTAATTGGATTAGCATTCGTTAACATCTTTATAGCACTCGGTTTGTTGTACGCTGGAGTCTTGGGACCTGGAGGAATATTGTAATGAACACAGCATCTGGAATTATCAAGGCATTAAATTCGGGAATAAAACATTTAGCTATTAAACGATTTACATTACGATATCCTGAAGAGAAACTAAAATTTGTTGGAGATGGTTATCAATTTGATCCATCTACTGGTGTTGGAATTGCAGGATACAAAGGTCGTCATATGTTATTTCACGATCATTGTACTGGTTGTCAATTATGCTCAATTGCATGTGAGGGTGTGGCCGAAGCAATTGCAATGGTAAAAGTTCCAGAAGAACATAAACAAAATAAAAAAGCAATAATGCCGCAAATCGATTACGGTAAATGTGTATTTTGTGGATTATGTGTGGACGCATGTCCATTTTATGCATTGTATATGACAAATGATTATGAACTTTCTTCATTCAGTAAGGAGGGTTTGATTTACACTCCAGCCCAACTACAAGTAAAACCATATGTCTCTCAAGATTCAGAAATAAAAATTACTGATAGAGGTGCTACACATGGCTGATGTTACATTTCTTGCATTATCTGTAATCACAATTGGTTCGGCAATAGCTGCATTAGAAATGAGATCTTTGATTTATGGTTCAATTGCTTTGATGGGAACTCTTGGTGGAATCGCTGGATTCTTTTTGCTTTTGGATTCACCATTTGTTGCAATGTTTCAATTAGCAGTTTATGTAGGTTCTATTGCTGTTTTAATTTTGTTTACTGTAATGTTAGTAAAAAGAGAATTAATCTTTAAGAAAATTGAGGATAAAAGAAGAAAGTTTGTTGGAATTGCGTTGATGCTTGTATTTATGGTTGCATTAGGTTCCATCATAATGGACTCTGGTATCAAATCAATAACTACCAATGAACCGGCAGTTGATTTTAGAAATATTGGTGCTGACTTCTTAACTTATTATTGGCCAGCTTTAATTCTAATGGCTCTAATTTTAACAGGTTCAGTTACTGGTGCACTAGTTTTAGCAAGAAGAGAGGATGTAGAGAATGAGCAACGAACTGATTGATTTTGTTTTAGTATCTGTTGCCTTGTTGGGCATTGGTATCTATGGTTTATCTGTAAAAAGAAATGCTATTCGAATGTTATTTGCAGTTGAAATAATTATTAATGCTGCAAATCTTAATTTGGTCGCTTTTGGAAGATTCATACCAAATAGTGGTGGTCAAACACTTGCATTGTTTTCAATTGCAATTGCTGCCGCAGAAGTAGCAGTTGGTCTTTCATTGATTATTGTAGCATATCGTATGTATCAAAATATTGACATCGCTGACTTTAGGAGTTTGAAAGGATAATGGAATTTGCACTTTTACAGGCAGTTTTCTTGCCCTTGCTATTATCTCCAGTTGCCTATATCATTGGAAGAAAGATGGGTCCTACACCTGCAATGTGGTTTACATTTGGATTGTTACTCTACACTACTGTTCTAGTAATTTTATCTGCATTAAGTGGTACTACCGAAGAGCATTATCCATGGACTGAGCAATTTGGTGAATTTGGTTTCTTGTTGGATGGCTTGGCCTCTCCATTTGCAATTATGATTTATGTACTTAGTACAATCTTGGTGCTTTATTCAAAACCTTACATGATTCACAGATTTCATGAACAATTTGAAGAAGAACATCAAGAGATTGTATCAACTACTGGAAATTCAACAGTCATTGAATCCTCATCTCTTTCAAATTATGTAAATGCAAAATCTGGACTTTACTTTGCTCTTTATCTTGTTTTTGCAATGGGCATGCTTGGTACTGTTCTATCTACAAACTTGATTGAATTTTATGTATTCTTTGAGGTAATGTTAATCCCTGGTTTCTTTTTAGTTGCTCTTTGGGGTGCTGGCCCACGAAGAAAAATTGGTTTGATGTTCTTGTTTTGGACTCATGCCGGTGCAGTTGTTTTGTTATTAGGATTTTTAATGATAGGTCTATCAATTGGAAGTTTTGATTTTGCAGATATTGAAGAATCAAAAATTCCACACGATATTCTGTTATTATCAGCAATTGCAATTTCAATTGGCCTTGGAGTCAAACTTGCTGTATTCATGTTTCACATATGGCTTCCATGGGTTCACGGTTCTGCACCAACTCCTATCAGTGCATTACTATCACCTGCAATGATTGGTATTGGGGCTTATGGTATTTTCAGATTAATTGTTGAATTGCTACCAAATACATTTGCTGATCTTTCTATTTGGTTCCACATTTGGGGTCTTGTTACTATGATCTATGGAGGTGCAATGGCACTGATGCAAGATGACATTAAACGATTACTTGCATATTCTAGTATCAGTCAAATGGGTTACATTCTATTTGGAATTGGCTCCATGTCTGTTTTGGGATTATCAGGTGCTGAAATGATGTATGTAACACATGCATTAGGTAAAGGCATCCTCTTCATGATGGCTGGAATTTTGATTGTAAAAGTTGGTACAAGAAGTATTTCTCAACTAGGTGGATTAGCTGGTAAGATGCCTATCACTGCAGTTTGTACAGTAATAGGTGCATTGACAATAATGGGAGTTCCGCCAACTAGTGGTTTTATGGGTGAGTGGACTCTATTTTATGGTGCATTAGAAACTGCGATTAAAGAAGGCTCAACTGTAAGAGCAGTAACATTTGGTTTAGGCCTTGTTGCAACAGCATTAACAATGTCTTACATTCTTTGGATGCTAAAACGTGTATTCTTTGGTAAACTCCCAGTAAATCTTGAGAACGTCAAAGAAGGAAGCTGGTACATGACAGCTCCGATGATGGTACTCGCAGGATTTACAATAGTTCTTGGAATTTATCCTGACATATTCTTTAATCAAATAATTCCTTACATGAATGGAGTTTTGGGGGCTTAGTGTATGGCAACTGAGATGTTAGGTTTATCATTAGAAGCAGGTGCATCAAGTGCTTGGTTAATTTGGATACTGCCATTCATCGCTGCTTTGATAATGCCAGCTATTGGAAAAATGTCAAAGCGTGCAACCGGATTTGTTGCAGTTGGATTTGCTTTGATGAGTGCGCTATCTGCATTATCTTTATTGCCAATGGCATTGGAAGCTCATGAAGTACATGATCAAATATCTTGGATTAATTCTATCGGTCTAAAAGCGGGTGTTCTTGCTGATCCACTTGCAGTGATCATGGCAAATGTTGTTGGCTGGATTTCATTTCTAATTATGATTTACAGTACAGGATACATGAAAGGTGACAAATCCATAACAAGATTTTGGTTCTGGATGATGTTCTTCATTGGTTCAATGCAATTAATTGTTTTATCTGATAATTTACTACAAGTCTTCTTTGGTTGGGAAGGTGTAGGACTTGCATCATATGCATTGATTAGCTTTTGGTATCGTGATAAAAAGAAAGATCATGTTGGTACAGAAGGAAGAACTGTTCTTGGTCTTTTAGATTATTATTCACCAACTCATGCTGGTATGAAGGCATTCATCATGACAAAAGTTGGTGATGTTATGATGATTGCAGGTATGCTCTTGATATTCTTGTTTGCAGGAACATTTGGATTTAGAGAATTAATGCATGATACTGCTTGGGCAACAACAATGTCTGCACAAGGTCTCTTAATTCCTGCATTTGTGTTATTGTTTGGTGGAGCTGTAGGTAAATCAGCCCAATTCCCACTTAACGAATGGCTTTTAGAAGCAATGACTGGTCCAACAGCTGTTTCTGCTTTGATTCACGCAGCAACAATGGTAAAAGCAGGTGTTTTCTTAGTTATGCGACTTGCACCATTAGTTTTTGCATTAAGCGCAGCTGGAATTTTAGCAGATCAATTCTTTGAAATTATTCTTCTAGTAGGTGCAACTACTGCCCTTCTCTTAGGACTTCAAGGAATGGTTAATTCCGAAATCAAGAAAGTTCTCGCTTACTCTACTGGTTCACAGATTGGTTACATGATGATGGTTCTAGGTATTGCAGGATTGTCACAACAATTTGTTAATGGATATACTGCAGGATTCTTCCATCTAATTTCACATGCAATGTTTAAGGCATCATTGTTTATGGCTGCCGGTTCTTTACTTCACGTAGTCGGTTCTAGATTTATGACAGATATGGGTGGATTGCGCAAACATATGAAAAAGACTTATCTGTTTATGTGGGCTGCCGGTCTTGGATTGATGGGTGCTCCATTTATCACAACTGGTTTCTGGAGTAAAGATTCTATTTTTGGTGCTATCTATACATCCGGTCATGAATGGGCAATGCCAGTATTTGCAATTGCCGTTTTAACTGCAGTAATCACTGCATTTTATACAACAAGAATGTTGGGTTTGGTATTTTATGGTCCAAAAAGTAAACATATCCAAAAAATGGAAGAAGAAGGCCATCATATTCACGAAGCCCCGTCATCAATGTGGATTCCATATGGAATTCTTGCAGTATTAACAATCGGTATTGGTATTGTAGGTTTATCATTTGAAGGAGGATTGCATGAATTGTTTACAAATTATCTTGAAGAGACATTCGGAATTCATTCTATACATCACGAAATAGAAAATTCAATTCTTCCGGGATTCTTAGATGGAATTAACCCTGTTGCACTTGCAGCTTCGTTATCTGCTTTCGGAATTGGAACTGGGTTAGGATATGTGTTCTATATTGGTAGATGGATT